>NZ_BAAAPF010000066.1:0-25020 GCF_039531005.1 Streptomyces synnematoformans | reverse complement strand
CAGCGCGGCCCCACGCCCTTACCCTGTGCGCCATGAGCGCGCCCACCCGGCCGGAACCCGGCCCCGAACGGGACGCCGGGCCGCCCGCGGAGGTCCTCGGCGGCGGCTCCTCCGGGCCGCGCCTCCGCGAGCGCTGGACCGCGCTGCCCGCCCGGCTCCAGCGGCTCGCCGCCGCCGGGGCGGGCCTGGCCGCGCTGGCTGTCCTGGGCGCATACGCCCTGGCCACACGGCCGGGGCCGGCGCCGCCCGCGGCCGTGCCGTATCCGATCCACTCGACCGAATTCTCCTTTCTCGGGATAGAACCTCCTGAAGCGGGCGATAGCGGGTTCGATGCCCGGCTCACCGCCACCTCGAAGACCGGCGCCTCACTGGTGGGCGTCACCCAGGGCTACAGCGGCCTGAAACTGTCCGTCCACCCCGCGCTGCCCCTGCGGCTCCCCGCGGACCAACCCACCCGCGTCACCGTCAGGTTCAAGGTCGTCCGCTGCACCGGCCTCCCCCTCAACGCCGGCCTGCCCTCCCTGCACGTAAC
This sequence comes from Streptomyces synnematoformans, assembly GCF_039531005.1. Lineage (NCBI taxonomy): Bacteria > Bacillati > Actinomycetota > Actinomycetes > Kitasatosporales > Streptomycetaceae > Streptomyces > Streptomyces synnematoformans. The sequence goes on along the minus strand of NZ_BAAAPF010000066.1, from coordinate 24,488 downwards.
GCTGCGTAACACGCGCGCAATACAGGACTACAGCTCCATCCCCGGCGGCACCTACGCCGCAGAACTGTCCCGGGCGCTGCGTACGATATGCGAACCCGCCGCCGAAGCCGCTCCCGGCGCATAGGACACCAGCAGCAGCTTCACGCCCGTTCGGGCGTCCGGACTCGGCCGATCCGGCACAGACCACCCCCGCCGCGGCGGCCCGCGACTGTAAGGGTCATAACAAGAGAGTCACAGCATTGCCTGCACCTCTGCCCCCCCGCCCCGGGGCGGCTTAGAGTCACGCCCAGTCACCGCGCAGCAGGTCACCATCCGACGCCTGCCGCGTGCACCGGCCCACTCTGCGCAGTCGAGGCCGCGCCAGGGGAAAGGACTGATCGTGCGTCACCGTTCCTTGCTCATACTCACCACTGCGGTCACCGCAGGGGCTCTCACGCTGTCCGCTTGCGGCTCCCGCGACGACGACGGCGAAGACGGGGGCGGTGGCGGCGGAACGACCGTCGTCATCGGCCTCGACGCCCCGCTGACCGGCGACCTCTCGGCCCTCGGCATCGGCATCGAGAACTCCGCCGAGCTCGCCGTCAAGACGGCCAACGAGAACGAGGAGGTCGAGGGCGTCACGTTCGAACTCGAAGCCCTCGACGACGTCGCGCAGGCCCAGCAGGGCCAGCAGAACGCCACCAAGCTCGTCGGCAACGAAGACGTCATGGGCGTCGTCGGCCCCCTCAACTCCGACGTCGGCCAGTCCATGCAGAAGGTCTTCGCCGACGCCGACCTCGTCCAGGTCTCGCCCGCCAACACCAACCCCGCCCTGACCCAGGGCGAGAACTGGCAGTCCGGCGACAAGAACCGGCCCTTCGACACCTACTTCCGCACCTCCACCACGGACGCGATCCAGGGCCCGTTCGCCGCGCAGTACCTCTACAACGAAGAGAAGCTCACGAAGGTCTTCGTCATCGACGACAAGAAGACCTACGGCGCCGGCCTCGCCGGCACCTTCGCCAGGGAGTTCAAGAACCTCGGCGGCAAGGTCGTCGGCACCGACCACGTCAACCCCGACGACAAGGACTTCTCCGCCGTCGCCACCAAGGTGAAGAACTCCGGCGCCGACTTCGTCTACTACGGCGGCGAGTACCCCGCCGGCGCCCCGCTGGCCGCCCAGGTCAAGGAGACCGGCGCGAAGATCCCCACCGTCGGCGGCGACGCGCTGTTCAGCGGTGAGTACATCTCGCTGGCCAAGAAGAACGCCGAAGGCGACATCGCCAGCTCCGTGGGCGCCCCCCTTGAGCAGCTCGACACCGCCAAGCAGTTCATCAAGAACTACGAGGCGGCCGGCTACAAGGACGCCTACGAGGCCTACGGCGGCTACTCCTACGACTCCACCTGGGCGATCATCCAGGCCGTCAAGGCCGTCGTCGAGGAGAACGACGGCGAACTGCCCGGCGACACCGACGAAGCCCGCCTGGCCATCACCGAGGCCATGCAGGGCGTCTCCTTCGAGGGCGTGACCGGCAGCGTCGCCTTCGACGAGTACGGCGACACCACCAACAAGCAGCTGTCGCTGTACCAGGTCCAGGACGGCAAGCACGTTCCGCTGACCAGCGGCGAGTTCGAAGGCTGACCAGGGCGACCACCACCGCCCACTGATCACACACAGACCGCAAGCGGCGCGGGGGGCGCACACAGCGCCCCCCGCGCGGCCATATCTGACACCCACTCGGAGGCCCCGCGGTGAACGATCTGCCGCAGCAACTTGCCAACGGCCTGCTACTCGGCGCCTTGTACGGGCTCATCGCCATCGGTTACACGATGGTGTACGGCATAGTCCAGCTTCTCAACTTCGCCCACGGCGAGATATTCATGATCGGCGGCTTCGGCGCCCTGACGATGTGGCTGTGGATGCCCGACGGCACCAACCTCGCCGTCGCCCTGCCGCTGATGATCCTCATGGCCGTCGCCTGCTCCGTCCTCGTAGCCGTCGGCGCCGAGCGCTTCGCCTACCGTCCCCTGCGCGGCGCGCCCCGCCTCGCCCCCCTGATCACCGCCATCGGCCTGTCCATCGCCCTGCAGCAGGCCATCTGGGCCTGGTACCCCGACGCCACCAAGGCGCGGCCCTTCCCCGAGTTCACCGGCTCCCGGATCGAGCTGGGCAGCGTCTCCATCCAGCGCGGCGACCTCTACCTCCTCATCGCGGCCCCCGTCTGCATGATCGCCCTCGGCTTCTTCGTCTCCAAGACCCGCTCCGGCCGCGCCATGCAGGCCACCTCGCAGGACCCCGACACGGCCAAGCTCATGGGCATCAACACCGACCGCATCATCGTCATGGCCTTCGCCATCGGCGGCGCCTTCGCCGCCATCGCGGCCATCGCCCACGGACTGCGGTACGGCAACGTCGACTTCCGCATGGGGTTCATCGCCGGCCTCAAGGCGTTCACCGCCGCCGTACTCGGCGGCATCGGCAACATCTACGGGGCCATGATCGGCGGCATCGTCCTCGGCGTCGCCGAAGCCATGGCCACCGCGTACGTCGGGAACATCCCGGGCATGGAGCAGTTCGGCGGCGGCTCGTGGAAGGACGTGTGGGCCTTCGTGCTGCTGATCCTCGTCCTGCTCTTGCGACCTCAGGGTCTCCTGGGCGAACGAGTATCGGACAGGGCGTGAGAACCATGACCACCACCACGAAGACCACCGCGCCCGCCCCCACCGGCGGCACCCTGCCCCTGCCTCCCGGCATCGCCCGGCTGCTCGCCTTCGGCGGCGCCGCAGGCACCCTCCTGTCCACCTTCCTCTCGTGGACCTACACGGAGGAGTTCCCGGGCAACCTCACCGTCTACGGATACCCCGGCGGCCTGCAGCTCCTCACCCTCACCGGCGCACTACTCACCCTCGCCTTCCTGCTCTCCGGACAGGGACTGCGCGGACTGCGCTGGCTCACCCCCGGCGGGCCCAACAGCGCCGTACGACTGCTCGCGCTCGGCACCCTCGGCGTCACCGGCTACACCATCGGCGCCATCATCAAGAACCTCGGCGGCCTCATCAACGTCGACCCCGGCGGCTACATCGCCGTCACCATGGCGCTGATCGGCGCCGTCGGCGCCCTCGGACTGCCCTCGGACGTCCCCCAGGACGCCGACCACCCGCCGGCCAACCCCTGGGAACAACTCGTCCACTCGCTGAAGGCACCCGCCCCCGGACGGCTCAAGGACCACCCCGGCTGGGTGGAGATCCTCATCATCTCCACCGCCTTCGCCCTCGGCCTCTACCTCTTCACCTTCGGCATCGACACCGACTACCCCGAACTCTTCGTCGGCTTCATGGTGCTCGTCGCCTTCCTGTTCCCCGCCCTCGGCCGCGCCGGCCTCACCGGACAACTGGGCCAGCTCACCGCCAAACACCGAAACGTCACCGTGACCGCGGCCTTCGTCGCCGCGTTCGTCTTCCCCTTCACCCAGAGCAACGACGCCTACGCCACCATCGGCACCAACATCCTCATCTTCGCCACCGTCGCCCTCGGCCTCAACGTCGTCGTCGGCCTCGCGGGCCTCCTCGACCTCGGATACGTCGCCTTCCTCGGCGTCGGCGCCTACACCGCCGCACTCGTCTCCGGGGCACCCACCTCCAGCATCGGGGTCACCTTCCCCTTCTGGGCCGCCGTGCTCACCGGCGCCGTCGCATCGCTCATCTTCGGCGTACTCATCGGCGCCCCCACGCTCCGGCTCCGCGGCGACTACCTCGCCATCGTCACCCTCGGCTTCGGCGAAATCTTCCGCATCGGCGTACAGAACCTCGACGGAACCTCCGGGCCCGACATCACCAACGGACCCAACGGCATCCCCAACATCCCGGAAGTGGAAATCCTCGGCTTCAACCTCGGCGAAGAACACACCATCCTCGGGTTCGAGCTGGGCCGGTTCTCCAACTACTTCCTGCTCATGCTGGTGTGCACCATCATCGTCGTCACCATCTTCCGGCGTGCGGACCAGTCACGCATCGGCCGCGCCTGGGTCGCCATCCGCGAGGACGAAACCGCCGCCCGCGCCATGGGCATCAACGCCTTCCGGCTCAAACTCCTCGCCTTCGCACTCGGCGCCACCCTCGCCGGCGTCGCCGGCACCGTGCAGGCACACGTGCAGTACACCGTCACCCCCGAGCAGTACCAGTTCGTCGAAGCCGTACCGCCGAACTCCGCCTTCCTGCTCGCCGCCGTCATCCTCGGCGGCATGGGCACCGTCAGCGGACCGCTCATCGGCGCGGCGCTGCTCTACCTCATCCCCGCCAAACTGCAGTTCGTACAGGAATACCAACTGCTCCTCTTCGGTCTGGCGCTCGTCCTGCTCATGCGCTTCCGCCCCGAAGGCCTCATCGCCGATCGCCGCAAGCAACTCGAATTCCACGACACCGGCCAACTCGACGTGCCCAAGGAAGATACCGGCCTCAACGACAAGGTGGGGGTGTGACACCGATGGCCAGCGACACCATCCCCGCCAAGGGAACGGAAGCCGCGGCCGACGTCCTCGACGCCCGGGGCGTCACCATGCGCTTCGGCGGCCTCACCGCCGTACGCGACGTCGACCTCACCGTCGCCCAGGGCGAAATCGTCGGCCTCATCGGCCCCAACGGCGCCGGCAAGACCACGCTCTTCAACTGCATGACCGGGCTCTACACCCCCACAGAAGGCACGGTCAGCTACAAAGGCACCGTCCTGCCCAACCGCTCCCACGAGGTCACCAAGGCAGGCATCGCCCGCACCTTCCAGAACATCCGGCTCTTCGCCAACATGACGGTCCTCGAAAACGTCCTCGTCGGACGCCACACCCGCACCCGCGAAGGACTCTGGTCCGCCCTCCTGCGCGGCCCCGGCTTCAAACGCGCGGAAGCAACCTCCGAGGCACGCGCCATGGAACTGCTGGAGTTCACGGGGCTCGCCGCCAAACGCGACCACCTCGCCCGCAACCTCCCCTACGGCGAGCAACGCAAGCTCGAAATCGCCCGGGCCCTGGCCAGCCAACCCGGACTCCTGCTCCTCGACGAGCCGACCGCCGGCATGAACCCGCAGGAGACCCGGGCCACCCGCGAACTCGTCTTCGCAGTCCGCGACCAGGGCATCTCCGTCCTCGTCATCGAACACGACATGCGGTTCATCTTCGGGCTCTGCGACCGCGTCGCCGTCCTCGTCCAGGGGGAGAAACTCGTCGAAGGCACCCCCGACGTCGTCCAGAGCGACGACCGCGTCGTCGCCGCATACCTCGGAACGCCCTTCGAAGGCGTCCCCGAGGACGAGGCCGTCGACGAGGTCGCCGCCGCCGAGAACGCCGCCGCGAAGACCGCTCGAAGCGGCAGCACCACCGAGACGAACAAGGAGGGCGACGCGTGACCGCGCTACTCCAGGTCGAAGACCTCAAAGTCGCCTACGGCAAGATCGAAGCCGTCAAAGGCATCTCGTTCACCGTCCAGCAGGGCGAAGTCGTCACCCTGATCGGCACCAACGGCGCCGGCAAGACCACCACCCTGCGCACCCTCTCCGGGCTGCTCAAACCCGCCGGCGGCAAGATCTTCTTCGACGGCACCCCGCTCAACGGCATCGGCGCCCACAAGGTCGTCGCCATGGGCCTCGCCCACTCCCCGGAAGGCCGCCGGCTCTTCCCCCGGCTCACCATCACGGAGAACCTCCAACTCGGCGCCTTCCTCCGAAAAGACCCGGACGGCGTCCAGCAGGACATCAACATGTGCTACGACCTGTTCCCCATCCTGGGCGAACGGCGCAAACAGGCCGCAGGCACCCTCTCCGGCGGCGAACAGCAAATGCTCGCCATGGGCCGAGCACTCATGTCCCGCCCCAAACTGCTCATGCTCGACGAACCCTCCATGGGCCTCTCGCCGATCATGATGCAGAAGATCATGGAGACCATCCGGGAACTCAAGGCCCAGGGCACCACCATCCTCCTCGTCGAACAGAACGCCCAGGCCGCACTCTCCATCGCCAACCACGGACACGTGATGGAAGTCGGCAAGATCGTCCTGTCCGGCACCGGGGAAGAACTCCTCCACGACGAATCCGTCCGGAAGGCCTACCTCGGCGAGGACTGACAGGGCGCCCGTAGGCACGCACGCCCGCACAGACGGCAGCGGCCCGCGCCCCGGGGAGGGGGGCGCGGGCCGACTGCCGTTCCGGCGCGGGGGACTAACCCTGCTTCTTCTTCGCCTTCTTCTCCGCGTCGTCCTCGATGACCGCCTCCGCCACCTGCTGCATCGACAGCCGTCGATCCATCGACGTCTTCTGAATCCACCGGAACGCCGCCGGCTCCGACAGCCCGTACTCCGTCTGCAGAACGCTCTTCGCCCGATCCACCAGCTTCCGCGTCTCCAGCCGCTGCGAGAGATCCGCGACCTCACTCTCCAGCGTCCGCAGCTCCGTGTAACGCGAGACCGCCATCTCGATCGCCGGCACCACGTCACCCTTGCTGAACGGCTTCACCAGATACGCCATGGCCCCGGCGTCCCGCGCCCGCTCGACCAGCTCACGCTGCGAGAACGCGGTCAGCATCAGCACCGGGGCGATCGAGTCGGCGGCGATCTGCTCGGCGGCGGAGATGCCGTCGAGCACCGGCATCTTCACATCCAGGATCACCAGATCCGGCCGGTGCTCCCGCGCCAACCGCACCGCGGTCTCCCCGTCCCCCGCCTCCCCGACGACGGTGTACCCCTCCTCCTCCAGCATCTCCTTCAGATCGAGCCGGATCAGCGCCTCGTCCTCGGCGATGACCACCCGGGTGGTCTGCGGCGGCACGTGCTCGTCGCCTCCGGCGCTGACGGCGGCGACGTCCTCCGGGGGTTCTGGGGTCTCGGGGGCGCTCACGGTGCTCCTCGGGGTGTTGCCTGGCTGCGGTAGGGGCACCCACGAGGGTACCGACCTCTTGTAAGCTAGGCGTCGCCGCACTCCGGTATGCCCCGGTAGCCCAGAGGTAGAGGCCCGGTGCTCAAACCACCGACAGCGTGGGTTCGAATCCCACCCGGGGCACTTGATCTTCATACGATCCGGTGATCGGCTGCGGTTCCCCCTCGTGTGACCCCCAGCTGGAGCACGCTCGTGTGCGTGTACGACATTCATACGCGCAAGCGCGCACTGGCCCTGGTTGCCGAGGGACGTAGCCAGAACGCCGTCAGTAAGGAGTTGGGGGTGTCCCGGGCGTCGATCCGCAGCTGGCTCGTACGGCTCGAACCGCTCCCCTCCGTAGTTAAGCGGGGGCAGTGTGTGCGCTGCCAGCCGCAGCCTGGGGCCCCTTCGGCTCCTGAGTCGTACGCGTACCTGCTCGGGTTGTACCTGGGTGACGGGTGCGTCAGCCGCCAGCACCGTGGTAACTACTCCCTGCGCATCGCCTGTGCGGACGCGTGGCCGGGGCTTATCGACGCATGTGTCGATGCCATCCGTGCAGTCCGGCCCGAGAACAGTGTCTGCCGTGTGCAATGCCAGGGGTACGTGGCTGTCACCGGCTGGAGCATCCACTGGCCGTGCCTGTTACCCCAGCACGGCGCGGGCAAGAAGCACGAGCGGCGGATCACGACCGAGACGTGGCAGCAGGAGATCCTGGACCGGTACCCCTGGCCGTTCATCCGCGGGCTGATCCACTCCGACGGATGCCGGATCACGAACTGGACCACTCGCCTGGTCGCCGGGCGGCGCAAACGCTACGAGTACCCGCGCTATTTCTTCACCAACAAGTCCGGCGACATCAGCAAGCTGTTCACCGACGCCCTCGACCGGGTCGGGGTCGAGTGGACGCACGGCAGACAGCGGACTCGCAGTGTCAAGAACATCTCCGTCGCCAGGCGCGCCTCCGTCGCCCTCATGGACGTGCACGTCGGGCCCAAGTACTGACCCGTCGCACCCTCCGCGTTTCGGTGTCCTAGGGGCGTACGGGCGGCGTGTCACCGTTCATCCACAGGCGGTAGAACGCGGCATCAACTTGACGTATGGTCGCGAGCATTGCTGTGCGGGGGAGCCTGCAGACCTACGGGAGGGGACGGCTAGGCGATGTCTGCGCCGACGCGACGACGACTGCGCAAGGGTGCGATGACCGCGGCGGTGGCCGCCGCGGCGATGGCTGCGTTGACCGCGTCTCAGGCGCCGGGTCTCTCGGTGGGGCCGGAGGAGGCTCCGGGGAAGAGTGCTCCTGACCAGGCGCCGGGGGGCGGGGAGGACTCGATCACGGGTGGTTCCCCCTACTACACGGACCTGCCGCCGTTGGAGAGTGCCAACCCCTCGCCCGGTGGTGATCTGGAGGACGAGGCCGACGAGTCCGGTATTCCGGCGACGGTGCTGGACGCGTACAAGCAGGCCGAGGCGCGGCTGGCGCGCAGTAATCCCGGCTGCAACCTGGAGTGGGAGCTGCTGGCGGCCATCGGCCGGGTGGAGTCGGGGCACGCGCGTGGCGGTGACGTGACCGCGGACGGTACGACGCGCAATCCGATCCTGGGTCCGGTGCTGAACGGGAACGGGTTCGCGAAGATCACGGATACCGACGGCGGCGAGTACGACGGGGACACCGGCTTCGACCGGGCTGTCGGTCCGATGCAGTTCATTCCCTCGACGTGGGCCACCTGGGGCAGCGACGGCAACGACGACGGGGAGCGGGACCCGGACAACGTCTACGACGCGGCGCTCGCCGCGGGGCGGTATCTGTGTGCGGGCGGGCGTGATCTGTCTTCGCAGTCGGATCTGGAAGCGGCGATTCTCGGGTACAACCAGTCGGAGTCGTATCTCCGTACGGTGCTGACCTGGTACGACTTCTACAAGGAGGGCGGCGCCGAGTCGGTGCCGGACGGTTCGGGTGCCGATCCGGGGGACCGCAGTGACGGCATCAACACGCCGAGTCCGTCGCCGAGCCCCTCGGACAGCGGCAGGCCGGGCAAGGGCGGCGGCGACGACGGCAACAAGAGCGGCGACAAGGGCGGCGGTAAGGACGACGGCAAAGACGACGACCCGGGTCCCGGTGAGCCCTCGCCGCCGGATGATGAGGACGACGACCCGGGTGAGCCGGTTCCGACGATCGCGGATCTGCGGGTGGCGAGTCCGCAGTCGTCGACCGCGTACACGGGTGCTGACTTCGCCGAGCGCCCGAAGGTGCGGGCGGTGACGTCGCGTGGTGCCGGGGTGTCGGCGAAGACGGTGACGTTCACCATTCGGGGTCAGACGGGTGCGGTGTTCGCCGGCGGGGAGAAGTCCGCGTCGGTGACCACGGACAGTTCGGGTTATGCGACGGCGCCGGTGGTGCGTGCGGGTCAGCTGGCCGGGGACTTCACGATTCGTGCGTCGGTGGGCAGCGGGGTGAGCCCGGTGGACTTCGCGGCGGCGGTGGAGGCGTCGTACGGGCTGGTCCGGATCGGTGATGCGGCGCTGACGGCGGCGGCGGGCGGCGAGTTCGGTGCCGTTGAGGCCAAGGTGACGTATCGGGGCGGTCCCGCCGTGGAGGCGCCGGTGACGGCGGCGATGGTCACGGAGGCCGGTGAGCCGAACGGCGAGGGGCCGTACTTCGCGGATGCCGAGGGCGATCCCGTCCGGAAGCTGAACCTGACGACGGATGCCGACGGGAAGGTGACGTTGCCGCCCATCCATGCGGGTGACGTGGCGGGGACGTATCTGCTGCGGCTGACGACGAGCGAGGGCGTGGAGCTGACGCTGGAGCTGACGGTCGAGTAGGGGCTTGTTCTGCCCGCACGGACGCCGGTCACCGGTCGGCGTCCGTGCGGCGTTTCGTGTGGCGTGCGGGCGTGGCGGTGGCGGGGTCTGCGGGCCAGGGGTGTTTCGGGTAGCGGCCGCGGAGTTCGGCGCGGACGGCGGGGTAGCCGTGCTGCCAGAAGGACGGCAGGTCGGCGGTGACGGCGGCCGGGCGTCCGGCGGGGGACAGCAGGTGGACGAGGAGCGGTACGCGGCCGTCGGCGATGTGCGGGGTCTGGTCGAGGCCGAAGAGTTCCTGGAGTTTGACGGCGAGTACGGGTTGTTCGGGGTTGTCGTAGTCGACGCGGATGCGGGAGCCGCTGGGGACGGTGAGGCGTTCGGGGGCGAGTTCGTCGAGCCGGGCGGCTTCGCCGCGGGTCCAGGGGAGGAGTCCTTGGAGTACGCGGCGGGCGTCGATGCGGTGGGGGTCGTCGTCGAGCCAGTCGTCGGCGTGGGCGAGGAGTGCGTCGTCGGTCACGTCGGGCCAGGGGTCGCCGACCGCGTGGTGGAGGAAGGCGAGGCGGCGGCGGAGTGCGCGGGCGGCGTCGGTCCAGTGGAGGAGGGCGGTGCCTTCGCGGCGGAGTCCGTCGAGGCGGGCGGCGCGGAGGCGCGCGGGGTCGGGGTGGGGGAGGGGCCGGGTGCGGAGTTCCACGGCGCCGAGGCGGGTGACGCGGCGTGCGACTGCTTGGTGTCTTTCGGTGGACCAGGTGACTTCTTCTTCTGTGCCGAGGAGTGTTTCGGCGGCGTGCAGGGCGGTGTCCTCGTCGAGGGGGGCGCCGAGCCGGAGGCGGGCGTGGGTGGCGCCGACGGGGCGGTCGGCGATGGCGACGGCGAGCCAGGGCTGTCCGCGGAGGGCGGATTCGGGGGCGGTTTCGACGCGTGTTCCGGACGCCATGAGGTAGGACTCCTCGCTGCGTCTGCGGGCGACGCGCTCCGGGTAGGCGAGGGCGGCGACGAGTCCGGCGACGGCGTCGTCGCCGGGGGCGGTGCTGCCGGCGGGGGGTGGGGCGGTGTCGTCGGGTGTCTGGAGGGCGCGGCGCAGGCGTTGTGCTTCGCGGCGCCAGCGGGGGGCGTAGGCGTCGCGGTTGCGGCGGGCGTGGCGCCAGGCGGTGGCGAGGTCGTCGCCGTAGGAGCGGGGCGGCTCTTCGCTGAGGAGGGCGACGGCTTCGGCGGCTGCGCGGGGGCCGGCGTGGGCGGCGGCGTCGAGGAGTGCGCGGCCGAGGCGGGGGTGGAGGCCGAGTCCGGCGAGGCGGGTGCCGCGGGGTGTGGGGCGGCCGGTGGTGTCGAGGGCGCCGATGGCGCGCAGGACGTCGTGGGCGGCGGCCATGGCGCCGGGCGGCGGGGTGTCGAGGAGTGCGAGTCCGGTGGCGTGGGGGTCGCCCCAGCAGGCGGCCTGGAGGGCGAAGGCGGCGAGGTCGGCGACGGCGATCTCGGGTGCGGGGTGCCGGGGGAGCCGGCTGTTCTCGGCCTCTGACCAGCAGCGCAGTGCGAGTCCGGGGGCTTCTCGCCCGGCGCGGCCGAGCCGTTGGGCGGCGGTGGCCGCGGACACCCGTACGGTGGTGAGCGCTCCGAGGCCGCGGGCGTGGTCGGTGCGGGGTTCGCGGGTGAGGCCGCTGTCGACGACGGTGCGTACGCCGGGGACGGTCAGGCTCGACTCGGCCACCGAGGTGGAGAGGATGACCCGCCGCTCGCCGGGGGCGCTGCCGCGGAGCACGGCGTTCTGCACGTCGGCCGGTGCTTGCCCGTGCAGCTGCAGGATTTCCGCGTGTGCGCCAGTCAGGAGTCCGGCGACGCGGGCGATCTCGCCGACGCCGGGTAGGAAGCACAGCACGTCTCCTTCGGGCCGGCGGAGTGCTTCGCGTACGACGTCGGCGATGTGGGCGAGGAGTGCGGGGTCGACGCGGGTGCCGTGTGCGGGGCGTATGCCGGGGGGTGGCGGGCGGTAGGCGGTGGCCACGGGGTGCATGGTGCCTTCGCCGTGTACGACGGGGGCGGGGGCGGTGTCGTCGGGGCCGGTGAGGAGCTGTGCCCAGGCGTGGGTGTCGGAGGTCGCGGAGGCGGCGACGAGGCGCAGTTCGGGGCGGAGGGTGGCGCGTACGTCGATGAGGAAGGCGAGGGCGGTGTCGGCGTCGAGGTGCCGTTCGTGGCATTCGTCGAGCAGGACGGTGTCGACGGCGGCCAGTTCGGGGTCGTGCTGGAGGCGTTGGAGGAGGACGCCGGTGGTGACGACTTCGACGCGGGTGCGGGGTCCGGTGCGGCGTTCGCCGCGGACGGTGTAGCCGACCCGGTCGCCGGGTTCCTCGCCGAGCAGCCAGGCCATCCGCCGGGCGGCGGCCCGGGCGGCCATGCGGCGCGGTTCGGCGACGAGCACCCGGCGGGGCGGGGCGCCGGGGGCGGTGCCGGGGGTGAGGCCGGCGAGGGCGAGGGGGACGAGGGTGGTCTTGCCGGTGCCGGGGGGCGCCGCGAGTACGGCGGTGCCGGGGCCGTCGAGGGCGGCGCGGAGTGCGGGCAGTGCGTGCCGTACGGGCAGGGCGTCGAGGGCGTCGGTGCGGAGGGCCACGGTGGCCAGTGTGCTACGGGGTGTGTGTCCGGCGGCGGCCGTCCCCCGTTTCGGGTCGGCTGCCGGTCGGGGCCTCGCGGCGGGTCAGGCGGCTTCGCAGACGAAGATCGCCGTGCCGGGGATGAGGTGGCCGCGCAGCGGGGACCAGCCGCCCCATTCCTGGTCGTGCCATTCGGGCCATTCGGGTTCGACGAGGTCGAGCAGCCGGAAGCCGCCGGCGACCACGTCGCGGACCCGGTCGCCGAGTGTCCGGTGGTGCTCGACGTAGACGGCGCGGCCGTCCTCGTCCTGTTCGACGTAGGGCGTGCGGTCGAAGTACGAGGCGGCGACCGAGAGCCCTTCGGGGCCGGGTTCGTCGGGGAAGGCCCAGCGTACGGGGTGGGTGACGGAGAAGACCCACCGTCCGCCCGGTCGCAGCACCCGTCTGACCTCCCGTATGACCGCGGCCGGGTCGGCGACGAACGGGACGGCGCCGTATGCGGAGCAGGCCAGGTCGAAGGCCCCGTCGCGGAACGGCAGCGCGGCGGCGTCGGCCTGGAGGAGCGGGAACGGTGCCGTGCCGCCACCGCCTGCGGCCGCGCCGCGGGCGTGCTGCAGCTGCCGGTACGAGAGGTCCAGGGCCACCGGCCGGGCGCCCTCCGCCGCGAGCCAGCGGGCGCACTGCGCCGCGCCCGCGCCCACTTCCAGCACCGCGCGTCCCGCCAGCGAGCCCGCGGGGCCGAGGAGCCGGGCCTCCGCCTCGTCCAGCCCTTCGGGGCCCCAGACGAAGCGGGCGCCGACCGCGCCGCCGAGGAAGCCGCCGTGTTCGCGCTGGTAGTCGTCGGCGTTGCGGTCCCACCAGCCGCGGCTGGCCTGCCGGGTTTCCCGCGCGGGCACGCGGCGTCGGGTAGCCTCTGCCGCAACATCCGCATCAGCGGTCTCGTGGGCTCCGTCGCGTCTGTTCTCGTGTTCGTGGACCATCGGCCGGACCCGTCGTACTCTCTTCCCGGTACGCGCGAGAGTGACGAAGCGCCACTACTGCCGGGTATGGGGCGGCATGCCCCAGGTGCACTCTTCGCGCATTGACCATGCCCGGCTGCCCCCGTATGCTACAAGTTGCGCTGCGGGCCTGCGTGCCTCGGACGGAGCAGGCCGCGCTCGCATCTGTTGTATGTCCCCTCGGTTCACGAGGCGCTGCCGGACTCCCCGGGGGGAGTGCGGGAAAGCGCCTCTCAGGCTGTCCGGCTTCGGCGGTGCGATCACAGGGCTCTCGGCGTGGAGTGACGACGACTCAATTGCCCGTACCGGAGCCCAATCCCACATGACGAGCAGCACCGAGAACACCGCGGCGGCCACTGAGCAGGTTGCGGTCAACGACATCGGTTCCGAGGAAGCCTTCCTCGCCGCGATCGACGAGACGATCAAGTACTTCAACGACGGCGACATCGTCGACGGCGTCATCGTGAAGGTCGACCGGGACGAGGTCCTGCTCGACATCGGCTACAAGACCGAGGGTGTCATCCCTTCGCGGGAACTCTCGATCAAGCACGACGTCGACCCGAACGAGGTCGTCGCCGTCGGCGACGAGATCGAGGCCCTTGTGCTCCAGAAGGAGGACAAGGAAGGCCGGCTGATCCTCTCGAAGAAGCGCGCGCAGTACGAGCGCGCGTGGGGCACCATCGAGAAGATCAAGGAAGAGGACGGCATCGTCACCGGTACCGTCATCGAGGTCGTCAAGGGCGGTCTCATCCTCGACATCGGCCTGCGGGGCTTCCTGCCCGCATCGCTGGTCGAGATGCGCCGTGTACGCGACCTGCAGCCCTACGTCGGCAAGGAGCTCGAAGCCAAGATCATCGAGCTGGACAAGAACCGGAACAACGTGGTTCTGTCCCGCCGTGCCTGGCTGGAGCAGACCCAGTCGGAGGTCCGCCAGACCTTCCTCACCACCCTGCAGAAGGGTCAGGTGCGGTCGGGTGTGGTCTCCTCGATCGTCAACTTCGGCGCCTTCGTGGACCTGGGCGGTGTGGACGGCCTGGTGCACGTGTCCGAGCTGTCCTGGAAGCACATCGACCACCCCTCCGAGGTCGTCGAGGTCGGCCAGGAGGTCACGGTCGAGGTGCTGGACGTCGACATGGACCGCGAGCGCGTCTCGCTGTCGCTGAAGGCGACCCAGGAAGACCCGTGGCAGCAGTTCGCCCGCACGCACCAGATCGGTCAGGTCGTGCCCGGCAAGGTCACGAAGCTGGTGCCGTTCGGCGCGTTCGTCCGTGTCGACGAGGGGATCGAGGGCCTGGTCCACATCTCCGAGCTGGCCGAGCGGCACGTGGAGATCCCGGAGCAGGTCGTCCAGGTCGGCGACGAGATCTTCGTCAAGGTCATCGACATCGACCTGGAGCGTCGTCGCATCAGCCTCTCGCTGAAGCAGGCGAACGAGACCTTCGGGCCGGACCCGATGGCCGTCGACTTCGACCCGACGCTCTACGGCATGGCCGCCTCGTACGACGACCAGGGCAACTACATCTACCCCGAGGGCTTCGACCCGGAGACCAACGAGTGGCTCGACGGGTACGAGAAGCAGCGCGAGGAGTGGGAGGGCCAGTACGCCGAGGCCCACGCCCGCTTCGAGCAGCACCAGGCGCAGGTCGTCAAGTCCCGCGAGGCCGACGCGCAGGCGGCGGCCGAGGCGGGCGAGGCGGCGCCGGCACCGGCCGGCGGCGGTTCGTACTCCTCCGAGGGCGCCGACGACTCCGGCGCGCTGGCCTCGGACGAGGCGCTGGCGGCGCTCCGCGAGAAGCTGGCCGGCGGCCAGAGCTGAGCCGACCGCGGTCGCGTGGCGTAGCGGCCGGGTCACGGCGGTACCGACGGAAGCCCGTCGTCCCCTGCGGGGGGCGGCGGGCTTCCGCCTTCCGAACCCGCCGCCCGGTGGTTTTGGGCCGGGGCCGCCGGGGCCGCCGGGGCGCGTAGGGGCGCGGCCGGCGCGCCCGGGCCGCGGGCACGGGCGCGTACGCTGGGGCCATGCCCCTGCCCGTACGCCGTTTCCGCCTGCCGCAGGGCCGCGCGGCGGACGCCGCCCTCGCGGCCGGGGCGGGCGTGCTGGTGGCGCTGAGCAGCCTGCACGCGTTCGTGGGCGACCGGCGGGAGTCGTGGGCGACGACGGCGCTGGGGTGGGTGCTGATCGCACTGGCCTGCGGGGCGCTGTACTTCGCCCGCCGTCATCCCCTCGCCGTGGGCGTGTTCGTCCTTCCGGTCGTCAGCATCTACTACGTGAGCAGCGTGCACGACGGCGGGTTGTTCATCGTGCTGGTCATCGCGCTGTACGCCGTGGCCGCCTCGGGGCGGCTGCGCGCGGCGGCGGCGCTGGGCGGGCTGGCCGTCGCCGGCAGCACGGCCGGGACGCTGTCGGGCAACGACGACATCAACGGCGCCGCGCTGTTCATGCTCACCGGCTGGGTCGTCGCGGTTGTGGTGCTGGGTGCCATGTGGCACGGGCGGCGGGCGCACGTCGAGAACGAGGCGCGTCGGCGCGCAACCGAGGAACGGCTGCGTATCGCACGCGAGTTGCACGATGTCATCGGGCACAACATCTCGCTCATCAACGTCCAGTCCGGCGCGGCGCTGCACCGGCTGAAGAAGATCGACGCCCCGGACCCGGCCGCCGCCGACGCCCTGGCCACCATCAAGGAGACCAGCCGGGAGACGCTGCGCGATCTGCGCACCACCCTGGGGGTGCTGCGGCACGTCGACGAGGGGGCGCCCACGGCGCCCGTGCCGGGGCTGGCGCGCCTCGGTGAGCTGACCGAGCGGACGGCGGACACGGCGGGGCTGCGGGTGCGGACGGTGGTGGCGGGTGCGCGGCGGGCGCTGCCGGCGGAGCTGGACCTGGCCGCGTACCGTGTCGTGCAGGAGTCGCTGACGAACGTCGCGCGGCATGCGCGGGGGGCCACGTCGGTGACCGTACGGCTGGACTACGGTGAGCGTGAGCTGCGGCTGGAGGTCGAGGACGACGGGCGGGGCGGGGCCGTCCCGGGCGCCGGTGACGCCCGGGACGGGGCCGGTGGCGGGCTGGCCGGCGGCGTCGGCGGCAGCGGGATCGACGGCATGCGGGAGCGGGCGCGGGCGGTCGGCGGTGAGTTGGCCGCGGGGCCGCGGCCCGGCGGCACCGGCTTCGTCGTCACCGCCCGGCTGCCCTACGGAACGGAGCACGCGCAGACATGATCAGGGTCCTGCTCGCGGACGACCAGAAGCTGGTGCGGGCCGGCTTCCGCTCGATACTGGCGGACGAGGACGACCTCGACGTGGTCGGGGAGGCGAGCGACGGCGACCAGGCGGTCGCCGCGTGCCGCGAACTGCGCCCCGACGTCGTGCTGATGGACGTCCGGATGCCGGGCACCGACGGGCTGGAGGCCGCCCGGCGGATCGCCGCGGACGAGCGGCTGGCGGGCGTACGGGTCGTCATCCTGACGACGTTCGACCTCGACGACTACGTGTACGGGGCGCTGCGCGCCGGCGCGGCCGGGTTCCTGGTCAAGGACACCGAGCCGGAGGAACTCGTGCACGCGGTGCGGGTGGCCGCGCGCGGCGACGCGCTGATCAGCCCGTCGGTGACGCGGCGGCTGATCGCCGAGTTCGCCGGGCGGGTGAAGGCGCCGGAGCCCAGCCCGCGGCTGAACGCGCTGACGGAGCGGGAGGCCGAGGTGATGGAGCTGGTGGCGGCGGGGCTGACGAACGACGAGATCGCGGTGCGGCTGGTGCTGAGCCCGGCGACGGCGAAGACGCACGTGAGCCGGATCATGACGAAGCTGGGGGTGCGGGACCGGGCGCAGCTGGTGGTGCTGGCGTACGAGTCGGGGATGGTGCGGCCGGGGTGGCTGGGGCCCTGAGCGGAGGGCGCGGTGCCGGCGGTGTCGTCTGCTCCGCCCGCGGGCGGGCGGTGTCCGGGGAGCACGTCGATGTCGGCGGGGCGGCCTACCCTGGGGCGGGGGGGCGGGTGTGCGGTGAACGGGTGAACGGGTGAACGGGTGTAAGGGTGAGGGGGCGCGGAGTGCGGGCGGCGCCGGGGGCGCGGTGAGGGCTCCGGTGGGGGCAGCGGCGGGGCCCGTAGGGGTGTCGCGGGGGGTCACCTAGGGGGTCGGGGCGGGTTCGGGGGCCGGTCGCAACCCGGGTCGTACGGGTCGGGGGAGGGGCGCAACCAGCGGGGTAGGGAGGGTGTCCGCGTGCGGGCGACGCGCCCGCCGCGGGCGGCACCGCACGGTGGTGCCATGTCCGCACAGAGCGCAGTTCCACCGTCCGCAGCCACCGATGTACGCGCCGGGCTGTTCGCCCGGCTCGCCGACTGGTCGCGCCGGCGCCGCCGGCTCGCGATCCTGCTCTGGCTCGCCGTCCTCCTCGGCGTCACCGCCGCCGCCCAGGGCGCCGGCAGCAGCTGGCGCAACGACTTCTCCCTCCCCGGCACCGACTCCCAGGCCGCCACCGACCTGCTGGAGCGGCACGGCTCCGCGCAGGCCGGCGACAGCGTGGAGATCGTGTTCAAGGACGAGCGGGGGATGCGCGCCGCGGGCACCGAGCAGGACGTCGAGCGCATGCTGGAGCAGGTGCGCGCGCTGCCGAGCGTCGTGGACGTGCGCAGCCCGTACGCCGACGGCGGCGCCGCCGTCTCCGAGGGCGGCGACATCGCGTACGCCACCGTCACCCTCGACGGCAAGGCGGAGACCGTGCCGAAGGGCGACGTCCAGGAGATCATCGACACCGCGCAGCGGGCCGGGAGCGACGCGCTGCAGGTCGAGCTGGGCGGCGAGGCCGTGCGCAGCGCCGAGGAGGGGGGCGGCGGTGCCGCCGAGGGCGCGGGCATGCTCGCCGCGCTGGTGATCCTCGTGCTGCTCTTCGGCTCGCTGGTGGCCGCCGCCGTGCCGCTGGTCACCGCGCTGTTCGCGGTCGGTACCGCCATCGGCCTGATCACCCTGGCCGGGCACGCGTTCACCGTCGCCGACTTCACCCCGCCGATCATGATGCTCGTCGGCCTCGGCGTCGGCGTCGACTACGCCCTGCTGATCTTCTACCGGTACCGCCACGAGCTGATCCGCGGCGCCGACCGCGACGGCGCGTCGCGCATCGCGCTGGACGCCGCCGGGCGCACCGTCTTCTTCGCCGGCTGCACCGTCATCGTCGCCCTCCTCGGCCTGGTCGCACTCGGCCTCGGCTCGCTGCAGGGTGTGGCGCTCGCGGTGGCGCTGACCGTGCTGGTCACCATGGCCGCGTCGCTGGTGCTGCTGCCCGCGCTGCTGAGCGTGTTCGGCCGGCGCATCCAGCGGCACGTGCTGCGCCATCACGAGAAGCGGGCGGCGAAGGGCCGGGTCGAGGGCAGCCGCTGGCGCGCCCTGGCCGCCGCCGTGCAGCGCCGTCCGCTGCCCGCGCTGGTCGCCGCCCTGGTCGCGCTGCTGGCGCTGTCGGCGCCCGCGCTCGGCATGCGGCTCGGCTTCGCCGACGCCGGGAACGACGCACCATCCACCACCAGCAGGCAGGCGTACGACCTGCTCGCCGAGGGCTTCGGGCCCGGCTTCAACGGCCCGCTGGTCGTCGTCGCCCAGGGCGGCGCGGGCGCCGGCGGGGAGGGCGCCGGCGCGGCCGGTGAGCGGGCGCAGGAGCGGATTTCGCAGCTCGGCGGCGTCGCCGCGACGACCCCGCCGCTGCCGTCCGAGGACGGCGAGGTCGCCACCGTCATCGTCTATCCCGAGTCGGCGCCGCAGGACTCCGCGACCGCGGACCTCGTCCACGACCTGCGCGACGAGGTGCTGCCGCCGCTGTCGGCGCAGACGGGCGCCGAGTACCTGGTCGGCGGCTCGACCGCGGCCGCCCAGGACTTCTCCGACACCGTCGCCGACCGGATGCCGCTGTTCGTCACCCTGGTCGTCGGGCTGTCGACGCTGCTGCTGATGGTGGTGTTCCGCTCGCTGTGGATCCCCCTCAAGGCCGCCGTGCTGAACCTGCTGTCCATCGGCGCCGCGCTCGGCGTGATCACGCTGGTGTTCCAGGAGGGCTGGTTCGGCGTGCAGCCGGGGCCCATCGAGGCGTTCATCCCCGTGATGATCTTCGCGATCGTGTTCGGGCTCTCCATGGACTACGAGGTCTTCCTCGTCTCCCGGATGCACGAGGAGTGGGGGCGGACGAAGGACGCGGCGCACGCGGTGCGCGAGGGCCTGGCCGTCACCGGGCAGGTGATCACGGCGGCGGCGCTGATCATGATCGTGGTGTTCGGGGCGTTCATCCTCAGCCCGGAGCGGATGCTGCAGCAGTTCGGCCTGGGGCTGGCGGTGGCGATCCTGCTGGACGCCCTGGTGATCCGCTGCCTGATCGTGCCCGCGGTGATGCAGCTGCTCGGCCGGCACGCCTGGTGGCTGCCCGGGCCGCTGGGCAGGGTGCTGCCGAAGGTGGCGCTGGAGCGTCCCGAGGAGCCCGCGGCGTCCGCGGAGCCGGAGCGGTCCGCGCAGCGGGGCGCCGGGGTCCGGTAGGCCGGGGGAGCCGGGTGCGGGCGGCAGGCTCAGCGGCGCTTCTCCGCCTCCTGCCGCCACTTCCCGTCCACCCGGCGGTCGAGCCACACCACCGGGTGCGCCTCGGCCCCCGACAGCCGCTTCCACCGGCCGCCGAGCGCCCCGCGCACCGGCACCGTCGGCAGCGCCTCGGCCAGCGCCGCGCGGGCCATGTCCGGCTCGTCGCTGCTGCGGTCCTCGGCGGAGACGGTGTCCCAGGCGGAGAGCAGGGCGCGGGCGGCGTCGTAGGTCTCGACGGCGTACGGGCGGACGGCCAGGTCGGCGCCGAGGGTGCGGCGCACGGCGGCGCGGCGGGCGGCGTCGGGGTCCAGCCGGATGTCGTAGTGGCCGCGGACGGTCAGCCAGCCGTCCGGCACGGAGAAGTCCGGGTCGGCGGCGGCGTTGCGCCCGGTGCACGACGGCGCGGTCGGGTCCCACATCGCCTTCACCCCGTCGAACCCGCTGTCCTCCACCTCCTCCAGCCACTTCGCCAGGTGCCGCGCCCCGCCCTCCAGGAACACCGCGTCCGGCCGGAACCGGCCGATGCCGTCGGCCAGCGTCCCCGTGCCGTCGGCGCGTACCTCGACGCCGGCCGTGCGCAGCCGGGCGACCAGGGCCCGGGTGGGGTCGGCGGCGGTGTCACCGTGGACGTAGACCTTGCGGACACCGGGCGTGGCGGCGAGGTGCCGGGCCATGACGACGCCCATGTCGCCGGTGGAGGCGGAGGAGCGCAGCTCGCCCGTGTCGGCGTAGCGGGGCTCGGGGCGGGAGCCGGCGCCGTCGTGGCGGCAGGCGCGTACGACCGGCAGGCGGAAGGACGTCAGGCCGCTCGCCGGCAGCCGCAGGGTGTGGTCGCCGCCGACGACCCCGGTCAGGCCCGGCTCCACCGCCAGCCAGCGCGCCACCAGCCGGCGGTTCCCCGGCTCGGCGGACTCCTTGTAGGCGGTGAGGTCCGCGACGCCCAGCGGCGGCGCCGCCACGGAGCCGGTGGCGCCCTCGCCGCCGTGGTCGGCGAGCGCCCGGGTGACGCTCCGGGCCAGGACCGTGTCCCGGCCGCCGCCCGGGTCGGCGTCCCCGAGGGCGCCGATGCGGTACACGCCGGTGAAGGCGGCGGCTGTGGTGGCGTCCGGCGACGGGCCGCCGGGCGGCCCCAGCCCGGAGCCGCCGGGCCATGCGGACACGATGATGCTCGCGATCACCAGAATGCCGGCACCGATCGCGGCGAGCGTCAGAGAGCGCGACACCCGGCGCCGGCCCCCGCGCCGGGGCCGTAGCGGCTCCCGCAACCCGCCGCGCCCGCCCGGGACTTCGCCTCCCGGCCCCTCCTCAGGCACGACGACCCCCTCCTTCCGCGGGAAAGGACGCAATCGGCCGCGCCGGGGTTCCGTCGTCGACCACGTTGATCCAGATTGATCCAGCCGGTGTCCCGGCGGCGGGCAGCGGCGCCGGCCGGCCGCACGGCGGCGGCGCGCACAATCCGTTCGCGTCACCGGGAATCACCGCGGGCACGCGGGGTGTTACCCGTTCATGAGCATGTACGAATGGGACCCCAGCGGGCTCGCGGCCGTCGACGCGGTGCTGGAGCACGACTCGGCGGGGCTGACCCTGCTCTACCACCTCGAGGGCTTCATCGACGCCGGCGAGACCGGCGGGCAGATCACCGAGCGGCTGCTCGACGACCTGCCGCACGAGGTCGTCGCCCGCTTCGACCACGACCGGCTCGTCGACTACCGTGCGCGCCGCCCCCTCATGACCTTCCGCCGCGACCACTGGGCCGCCTACGACGTCCCCACGCTCGAACTGCACCTCGTGCGCGACGCGACCGCCAGCCCGTTCCTGCTGCTGTCCGGCCCCGAGCCCGACGTGGAGTGGGAGCGCTTCGCCGAGGCCGTGCGCGAGATCGTCGAGCGGCTGAACGTGCGCCTGGCGGTCAACTTCCACGGCGTCCCCATGGGCGTGCCGCACACCCGCCCGGTGGGCCTCACCCCGCACGGGAACCGCATCGACCTGGTGCCCGGCCACCGCAGCGTCTTCGACGAGGCCCAGGTCCCCGGCAGCGCCGACGCGCTGCTGGAGTACCGGCTCGGCGAGGCCGGGCACGACGTCCTCGGCGTCGCCGCGCACGTCCCGCACTACCTGGCCCGTACCCCGTACCCGGACGCGGCGCTGACGGTCCTGGAGTCGATCACCTCGGCGACCGGCCTCGTCCTCCCGGGCGTCGCGCACGCGCTGCGCTCCGAGGCGCTGAAGGTGCAGAACGAGATCGAGCGCCAGGTCGACGAGGGCGACGAGGAACTGGTGGGCATGGTCCGCGGGCTTGAGCACCAGTACGACGCCCTGGCCGGCGGCGAGGACCGGGAGAACCTGATGGCCGAGCCCGCCGAGCTGCCCTCGGCGGACGAGCTGGGCAGCGCCTTCGAGCAGTTCCTCGCCGAGCGCGAGGAGGGCGACTGACGCGCGCACGCCGCGGGGCCCGGAGCACGGGCGGCACACCCCCGCCCCTGCCGCGTACGCCCCGGCCGCGGGTGTGCCCCGCCCCCGCCCGCGGGGGCGGGCGGCCTAGGGTGAGCCCATGCTGACGGTGGGACTGACCGGCGGGATCGGCGCCGGCAAGAGCGCGGTGGCGGAGCTGCTGGCCTCGTACGGAGCGGTGATCGTCGACTCCGACGCGATCGCCCGCGAGGTGGTGGAGCCCGGGACGCCCGGGCTGGCCGCGGTCGTCGCGGAGTTCGGGCAGGAGGTGCTCGCCGCCGACGGGGGCCTGGACCGGGCCAGGCTCGGCGGCATCGTCTTCGCCGACGACGAGCGGCGCCGGGCCCTGAACGCGATCGTCCACCCCCTGGTGCGCGAGCGCTCCGCCGCCCTGCAGGCGGCGGCGGGCCCGGACGCGATCGTCGTGAACGACGTGCCGCTGCTCACCGAGAACGGACTCGCCGGGCTCTACGACGTCGTCGTGGTCGTCGACGCCGCGCCCGCCACCCGGCTGGACCGGCTGGTGCGGCTGCGCGGCATGGCCGAGGACGAGGCGCGCGCCCGCATGGCGGCGCAGGCCACGCGCGAGGAGCGGCTCGCGGTCGCCGACATCGTCGTCGACAACGACGGGACGCCGGAGGAACTGGCGCGGCGGGTGCGCGAGGTCTGGCAGGAACTGGTGGCGCGCACGGGGGTCAGGGGGCGGAATAGCGGGGCATGATCCCGTGTTGGGAGGCCAGTCGCCTCCCGACGGGGGACGGGGGAGGCGAAGAGCCGGAGCAGACGGAGAAGTCGAGGAAGGAGTCCGCCGTGGCCGAGCGCAGCCCGGAGACCGACGTCGTCGACTACCGGGCGGCCGAGCAACTGCTCGCCGCCCGCGATCCCAGCGGCGCGGTCCAACTGCTCGACCCGCTGGTCGAGGCCCACCCCGAGAAGGTCTCGCCGCGGCTGCTGCGCGCCCGCGCGTACTTCATGAGCGCCCGCCTGCGCGCCGCGGAGGCCGACTTCCGCACCGTCGTCGAGCGGGAGCCGGACAACGCCTACGCGCACTTCGCGCTGGCCCGGACGCTGGAGCGCGCCGGAGGCGATCCGGACGAGGTGCGCAGGCACTTCCGGCTGGCGGCGGCGCTCGACCCGCGGCCGGACTTCGTGGACGCGGCGGGCTTCGAGGAGTAGCCGCGCCGCCCGCCGGGGCGCGGCCGGGGGCGCACCGGGGCCGTGTCAGGTCTGGTCCAAGCCCGCCGGGCCGTGTTGTGCTGGCCCGATGACGACCTCGCAGCCGTATCCGGCCCCGTATCCCACCGTCCCGTACGAGCCGCTCGGCGTGCCGGCGCCGGACGCGGCGGTGCGCAGCCGCGCCTTCCACGACGCCATGACCCGCCGCCGCACCGTGCGGGACTTCTCCCCGCGCCCAATCCCGGACGGCGTCCTGGAATGGGCGATCCGCACCGCCGCCACCGCGCCCAGCGGCGCCAACGTGCAGCCCTGGCGCTTCGTCGTCGTCACCGACCCGGACCGCAAGCGACGGCTGCGGGAGGCGGCGGAGGAGTCGGAGCGGGAGTTCTACGACCGCCGGGCCTCGCCGGAGTGGCTGGCGGCGCTGGCGCCGCTGGGCACGGACTGGCACAAGCCGTTCCTGGAGGCGGCGCCCGCGGTGATCGTCGTCTTCGAGGTGCACAAGGGGCCGCAGAGCCCGCGCCCGTACTACACGAAGGAGTCGGTCGGCATCGCCGTCGGCTTCCTCCTCGCGTCGCTGCACCAGGCGGGGCTCGCGACGCTGACGCACACGCCGAGCCCGATGCGGTTCCTGGGGGAGGTGTGCGAGCGGCCGGAGGAGGAGCGGGCGGCGTACGTGATCCCGGTCGGCTACCCGGCGGACGGGGCGCGGGTACCCGACATCCGGCGCAAGGACCTGGACGACGTGCTGATCCGGCTCTGACCCGCCGGGCCGCCGCCCGCCGCCGGCCCCGGGGCGGGTGCCGAAACCGCCGGGACGTGCCGACCCGTTGACCGCGTGACCCGGCGCGCATACTCTGATGCGCGCATGCTGGTAAGCGCTTTCTAGTCGGACGTGTCAGACGCGGGAGAGGCGGTTGTGCGCATGAACGGCAGGCACGAGACAGACCACGGAGCCGACCGGACGGGCGGGCCGCCGCGGCCGCTGAACAGCTCGATGGGACGGCGCGCGCTGCTCGCCGGGGTCCTCGGCGCCGGCACCGCCGCCGGGCTCGGCGGCGCG
>NZ_BAAAPF010000065.1:0-25039 GCF_039531005.1 Streptomyces synnematoformans | reverse complement strand
CACGGAGGGCTGGGAGTCGGGCGCCGCGGGCACGGCAGGCGCGGGCCGGCCGGCGCCGCCCGGCCCCGGCGCGGCGGTGGCGGACGAGGCGGGGTGGCCACCGGCGGCCGATCGCGGCACGGAGGAGTGGGACGGTGCGGGGTGGCCGCCGGCGGCCTCGTACGACGTGGCGGGCCTGGACGCCACGGAGTACGACGCCCACGTGGCCCCGGAGGGCGGCTTCCGGCTGCGCGTCGAGGCGGACGGTGTGCTGCTGGCGGAGCTGGACGGCCCGGTGGCGCAGGTCACGGTCGTCACCGACCCGGCGAGCGGGCTGGCCCAGGTCGAGATCCACCCCCGCGGGGGCGACCCGCTGCACACCCAGGCCCGCAGCGTACGGGTCTGGGGCACCGACTTCCGCTACCGCGCGGACGCCCTCCTGAGCCCCCCGATCCGCCAGCGCACCTGGACCGCCACCCCCAACGCCCTCCGCCTCATCACCGCCCCCACCCGCTGACCGACCGGGAACCCAGCCGCGGAGGCCCCGCGACGAAGCCCCCGCCCACCGGGCGGGGCGCACGCCGTAGTCGTGCGAGCCCACCGACCGGTGCAACGACTTTCGGCGCCCGCACACCCGACCGGCCACACCACCGCGCGAGACGCGATCACGTGTTCAGCCGCACGACCGATTCTGCAGAAGAATTCGATGAAATTCCACTTGCCTCAAGAGGCAATAGCGGGCTGAAAATCGACGCTGGTGAGGCGGCACACGCACCCGATAGCGTCAGATCACAAGCGCCCTCCCTTCACCACCGGAGTTAACCGTGACCGGCCGCCCCTTCTACGCTGCCGCCGCCCCGGCGACCATCGCCGGCACCGAGCCCGCTTTGCTGCCCAGCACCGCCTGCGCCGAGGATTACGGGTGGGTCGACCTGAGCCCGCAGCACGACGCGGGCAGCGCCGAGTCGATGAAGGACAAGTACATCGACGGCTACTGGTGGGGCACGTACAAAGATGCTGAGGGCGAATGCCCCCTCGGCGACGACGGCGCCATCGACCGGAAGCGCCCCGCCGGGGCCGAGGGCCAGCCGCCGTGCGGGGTGGAGTACCTGCGGCCCTCCGAGGCCACCGTCACCTGGGAGGTCAGCTGGAGACCGGCACGAACCACCCCAGCCCACAGACCTCCCTTCCCCCGGGGACGTTCGGCACGCCCCAGGAGGTCACCGTGAACGAGATCCAGTCCGCCGTCCGTTGACCAGGCCCACACACGCCATTCCAGACCGCACGCACACATCACCGCGGCCGGACCGGGCCGCAAAAAGGGGAGGGAATCCATGAGTGACTTATACGTCGACGGCGACATGCTCGACTCCGTCCGGCACGACCTGCTCCACATCGTGAAGGTACTCAAGAAGCCCGGCGAGGAGATGGAACAGCTCGACGGCACGGACATGGGGGTGACGAAGCTCGCCTCCCGCATGGACGACTTCGGCGACGAGTGGTCCTACGGCATCAAGCAGCTCGCCAAGTTCTCCGACAGGGCGGCGGACGCGCTGCTAGAGATCAAGAAGTCCTTCGCCGGCCTGGACGACGACCTCGCCAGGGCCCTGCAGGAGGGCGGTAAGGGTGGAGGGTCGAAGTCCGCATGACGATCTGGGACCAGCTTGACCCCGGCCACACCGAGGAGGCCAAGGCCCGCTTCCCTGCGCTCGGCTTCGACCCGTGCCCCGGCGATCGGCGCTCTGCAGAGTGGGTCGCGGGCGTCGTCCGCCGCGCGGCCCGCTCGCTGGACGAGATCTCCCAGGTGCTCAACGGCCGCGGCGACGGCGAGTGGCGCGGCAAGGCCGCCAAGGAGTTCCGCCGCCAGTTCAACGACGACTTCAGACCGAAGATCGACAAAGCCCGCGAATCCTTCGCCCGATCCGCCAAGGCGCTGGAGGACTGGGCCGAGTATATGCCTCCCAAGCAGGCACGAGCGCGCGAGTACGAAGAACAAGCGCAGGCCGCCAAGGAACGGGCCGAAAACGCGAAGAGCAACCTGGCAGGGCTGCCCCCGGAGCCCTCATGGCGCGCCCTCCCCAAGAACGACCGGGAAGAGCGCGAAGCCAAGGAACAGGAAGAAGCCCGCTCGGAGGCAGAGAAGGCGGTCTCCAGAACCGAAAGCGCCCTCGAAGCCATCCGAGACGACGCCAAAATACTGGCCGAGAAGTACCGCACCGAGGGCGAGGCCATCGCCGACCGCCTCAAACGCGCCATGGACATCGCCCCCAACGAACCTGGCCTGTTCGACAAGATCGGGAGCGCAGTGGCCGGGCTGGACGAAGCCCTCGGCGCGGCGCTCGGCAGTGCCCTGGACGATCTGAAGAAGTTCCTCAAGGAGCATGCCTGGGTCTTCAAGATGATCGGCGACATTGCCGGCGTGTTTGCCGCGGTCGTAGGCCTGGTTTCCCTTGCCTTCCCCGCATTTGCACCGGCTGCCCTCATGCTGGGAGCGCTGGCGCTGACCAGCCACTATCTCATGGCTGTAGGAACGACGGGGAGCTTCCAGGCCGCACTCACAGACCAGACCGTACTCGTTGACGCCGCAGGGCTGGCTTTCGGAGGTGGCGCCTTTGCTGCCGGGAAAGCGTTGACCAGGATTGCCGGGGCGGGAACCAACGGCTTGTTCAAGACTGCACTCGCCGGTCGAGCCGTGGGCGGCAAGGAATTCGCTGCTTTAACCCTACAGTTCGCCGGAAACTGGTGGGGAAATACGGTAGCCCTGGCGAGCGGAGGAGCGCCGAACACGTATGCGACTTTAAAGTGGGGACCTCCAAAGATTATCGGCGTGGAAGGGGGAGAGCTTCCCGGCTACCTTAACCGAGAAAAAGCCGAAGAAGCGACCCGTGTCGAAGAGTGAGGACGCTCCGTTCAGGATCACAGTCCTCAGAAGAAAATCCGCTCGAAGCATTCGCCTTCCGGTGAGGTATCGGACCCATGGAAATGAAGAGGAACTGGCCAAGATGGCTCGTCCGACGTTCCCGACGGACTACGGCCAGGCGATTCAGCGTGGAGACCACACTCACTACAATCGTTGCGGGAGTAATGATCTCCGGCATTCTAGGCGTGGCGCGATTTTCAGTAACGCTCGACGCATGGTTCAGGTTTCTTGGTCTGATCGTGGCAGTCGCCATGATCTGGTTCGTCGCCGTAGGCACCATGCCAAAAGGTTTGATCGGATCGTCCTACCTCGTCGCGCTGATGCTGCTGGTGTTATGGGCTATCTTCACCCAACAAGACCGGGAACTCAGCCAGCGCGGCGAGTGGACCACAGCCAAAGTCGTTTCTCGGGAAGACACCCCCAAGAACTCCTACTGCACCTTACGGTTCAATGACGGAGTTAAGACTTCCGGCCCCTTGGGCGGCTGCCGCAATGCGATGCCCGGGGACACCATCCGAGTCTTCTACGACCCCCAGCACAAAATTCGCCCGAGCCACAGTTCACCTCATGTCCCTCTCTGGCTCGGACTATCAGCGGGGACTACGGCCATCATGGCAGCGTGTACCTTTGTCGCCGCAAAGCGAGGTCAGCGGCTATACCTCAAACTGGCACCTCCTTTTGCGCCTCCTCCTCCACCACCACCGCCGCCGTACCCGCCGCCTCTTCCACCGATGTATCCCTACGGACATCACGGACAGCCCCCAGGCTCGGCCCCACGCCAGGGGGACGATCACCTGTAGCAGCGACAGTCGGCATCGTCACCCAGGATTCCCGGGCATTGAAAGGGATCATTAAATGACCTCAGTCGCCTCCGACGGTAAGGCCGCGCCTAACTCCGGTCCGCCACTCGGCCATGTGAACTTATTTGCCCCGTCGGATTGGTTTGACCTTCTTGACAGGCCTACCGATGAAGGTCTTGCACAGGAGCGGTTCACAGAGCTGACTCGGCTTGCCTTTTCCGCCCACTCGCCGGATATTCGGGATGCGATTGTCGAGGCATTGATGCACACTCGGCGGGCATTCCTCGATGACGGCATGCTCTCATGCGGCTTGGTGACACTTCCGGAGACCGAGGACGGTCCGGCGCTCTGGCAGATCTGCAGCGGGGTTGTCGAAATTGGGTCGATCGACACAGACTTAGACATCGGATCCGCCTTCGCCTCCTTCCTGGGTGAACGCGTCATCGGAGAGGGAGCCTATATTGAGAGCTTCCCAACAGCGATCGGCACCGGCGTCGGCCTGATCAGCACACCTCAGGTTTTCAGCGACGGAAGTGTCTCCTTATTCCCTGAAACCACACTCACAGCTGATGATCCAGGAACACCCGAGGTGACACTTGGACTGGCAGTAGCGCTTGCAGCGCCCCCAGGCGGCGGAAAAGGCCTGCTCGTTGTCGGTCAGTCTCTCGACGCTGGCCAGGTGAGGGAACTCGCTTGTGTTGTAGCCCTGATCGCCGGAAAATCGACCATCGAAGTATACGCAAAGGAGGCCGGGGACAAGACTCGAACCTGATCAGGGGCGATGCCGCATTTAGCCAGTTCAATGCCATGACCATGCTACTCCTGATCCTCCTCTCTGGCGCTTCTGTTGCCGCGATGCTCCGCGCCGGCACTTTCCTCAAACCGCATCCGCCACCGGCAGTTACCTGACCTGCGATTCCGCGAGGAGAACGACACGGTCGGCCTCTACATCGAAGCCGAGCACTGGATGGCCGAAGTCGCCTTCCGGGTCCATAAGCACGGGCTTGCCCAGCCGCCGACCGATCTCCCGGAGGAAACCACAGAACACGTCAAGTCGATCCTGGCCCTGCAACTCCCGCAGATCGACGTCGAAGTCGACTTCATTGTCGGCATGGAAACGGAAGATCGCCAGCACATCGGCAGTCGGCCAGACCCGCAGACCCGGGTACTCTGCATCCGCCGGGCGGGACAGCACAGCCTCCGCCCGGGGCACCGGAAGCACCACCTCTCCTCGGAGTACTGACACTTCCAGCCCTTCTCCTCAACAAGGTCAAGGACCGCCTGCCAGTCGTCCACCGAGGCATTGGGGACACGTACGTCCGGCAACGGCCCCAGCGAGTCCGGATCGAAGAAAGAACTCACGTCATCCCACAGCAGATCGGCCACCCCGCCATGCTGCCCGGCTCGCCGACCCAACGCACCTCCGTTTTCCCTTAGGCCTGGGCAGGATCCCCCTGCCAAACTCGTCGTGGCCAGTCCGCACAACTGCCGAGACTCCGCGCGGCCGGTGACCTGCCGCGGTCTCCGCACACGACGCGCACTCTGGCCGGCCAGCAGGGTGCAATCTGAAAAGGGCTCCATGGGCAGGTTCGGAAGACGCCGGAGAGCAGAAGCAGAGCGGCCAACCGTCCCCACCTACACCATCGACGCACTTCATCTGATGGATAGTCAGGTCGATGATGCGTGGATAGTGATCGGAGCGGGTGCCACCGTGGGCGACGCGTTGACAAGCCTCAGCGAGAGGCGGCCGCCTCCGGAGCGGAGGTCGCCGTCGGAGTGCGCTTCGGCGTCTCGGCAGGGGCGACAATTTCTGCTACGGAACCGCGGTCACCTTCATTCCCGACAGCCAGTAGTACTTCGTTCTGGTCGGCCGCGCGGGCCGCGTCGGGGAAGGCGTTCGCCCAGCTGGACGGGGCCCGCTGCCGACGATCGCATCGCCACCGACCGGCCCTCCACTCGGGCAAGGGAAGCACGGGACGACCGTGCAGGTCATCGCCGACCCCCGGGCCGTCTGCTGCGGGCCTCGCCCGCCCTACCCGGCGCCGGTCACGCCGACCGCGTACGACCGCCGCCGGCCGCGCACAGCAGTGCGCCCCCGCGGGCGTCAGCGAGTGCAGCACCTGCTTCCCGTTGCGTCGGCTGGCGAGCAGCCTGGAGTTGCGAAGGACACCGGCATGCTGGCTGGCCGAGGGCGCCGAGACGGCCACGGCGCGGGCCAGCTCGCCGGTGGTGGCGTCCATCGCGGCTGCCCCGCAGCACCCTGGCCCGCGTCCGGCCGAGCAGCTCCTCCAGCGCCACGCCGTCCGACTCGGGTGGATCCGGCTTCCCACGCAGGCCGTAGACCAGCACCGGGGTCAGCTCCGGGTCCGCGTACGCCACCGGGTTGCCCCAGCAGAAGTAGGCGGGGACGAGGCGCGCAGCCCGCGCCCTTCCAGAGCGCCAGGCCGTCGTGGAGGTTCGCACCGGAGATGCCCAGCGAAATGGGCAGACCGGTGCGCTCGGTGATCAGATGGACCTTCGAACCCTTCTTGCCGCGATCCACAGGATTCGGTCCTGTCAGCTCCCCCCTTTCAACGCCCGCATGTTCACCGAGTCGACCGCGCAGCAGGACCAGTCCGGCTCGCCGCGGACACCGAAGCCGTCCAGGATCAGCCGGTGCAGCTTGGCCCCCACCCGGGCCTTGGACATTCGGTGAAACGGCGGTGGGCGGTCGCCCCGGACGGCCCGAACACCGGCGGCAGTTGCCGCCAGGTACAGCCAGGTACAGCCAGTAGTAGCCACGAAGATGATCGCGGCAAGTACCTCCCGGTCGCCGTACCGGCGTCGGCCACCACCCTGTGGCCGCGTCGGTGCCGACGGCACCACCCGCTGGAACAGCTCCCATAACTCATCCGGCACCAGCCGCTACACCAAGTCCATGCCCCCGCGGCGTAGCGACGATCACGCCAAATGAGACCAGCTCTTAACCAAAGAGATGGGGCTCGCCCAGGTGGCGCTGCCCCCGGGGGAGGTGGAGTAGCGGCCGCTCGGGGTGGAGGTGGTCACCGGGCTCGTGGGAGCGGCGGCCCTTTCGGGGGTGGGGCGGCGGCATCGGGACTGGCTGGCCGAGCGGCAGGAGGCGGGGTGAGGGAAACGGCCGGCCCTTGGGGTGGGCCGGCCGTTGGGTGGGGGGTTACGGGGTGGGGGCGTCTAGTCCGCCAGGAGTGCTTCCATCTGGGCGATCTGGGTCTTCTGGGTGGTCAGCATGTCCGTGGCCCACTGCTGCAGGGTCCCGTCGCTGCCGTTGGCTATGACGTCGCGCAGCATGCGGACCGCGCCCCGGTGGTGCTCGATCATCAGGGTCAGGTACTGCACGTCGAACGCCGGTCCCGAGGAGGCGCTGAGCGTGTCGATTTCCTCCGGGGTCGCCATGCCCATCTGTTCGAGCATCTCCGGATTCTGCAGCAGGCGCTCGTACGCCTGCTCGGCGTCCGTCACCTGCAGGTCGTGCCAGCCCTGCCAGGACTGCATCATGTAGATCTCAAGGTCCTGCTCGACGTCGATCCGGTCAGCGAGCGCGAGCACGGTGTCGTCGTCGGCCCGGGTCGGGGCCAGTCGGCTCATGACGAGTGCCTGGTAGTGGTGCGGGATCATCATGCTGACGAACTGGGCGTCGGCGTTGTTCGCCGCGACCTGTGCCGCCGCCGTGGTGGCCTGGGCGTCGGCCATCGACGCGGGCGGCGACGCCTGGGCGGTGCCGGTCGCGAGGCCGGCCAGGCAGGCGGCGGACAGCAGCGCGCCTGCGGCTCTCCGGTACTTCACGATGTGCCGTTCCCTTCCGCCCCGCCGCGCGGCGGGCTGCGTCAGTGGGTGGTGGTACGGGCCCCGGCGGGCGTGCGCCGGGGCCCGTGGGAAGGGTCAGTCCTTGGTGATGCTGTACTGGGTCTGCGCGTTCAGGTAGTCCAGCCTGATCTTGTTGGCCTTGCCGAACCCGCGGCCCTTGACCCGGAGGACGTCCAGGCCCTTGGTCATGTCGCTGGAGTAGACGAAGCCGTTGTACCAGTACGCGGACCAGGAGCCGCCGCCCGTCAGCTCGTCCTCCGAGATCGGGCCGCGCTCGAAGTAGCCGATCTCGGCCGGGTTGTCGGGGTCCGTGAAGTCGACGACCGAGACGCCGCCCTGGTACCAGGACTGCACGAAGATGTCGCGGCCCTTGACCGGGATCAGGGAGCCGTTGTGGGCGACGCAGTTCTCGGTGTCGGACTGGTGCCGCGGGATCTTGAAGTAGCTGCGGAACTCCAGTTTCCGGCTGTTGCCCACGCCGGTGATGTCGAACACGGCGTCGGCGCCGCGCTCAGGCCCGATCCGCTCGTTGCAGGTGGGTGCGCCGCCGCCGCCCAGTTCGTCGGTGAAGATGACGCGGCTGGCGTCGTTGTTGAACGTGGCCGAGTGCCAGAAGGCGAAGTTGGGGTCGGAGGCGGTGGTGATCACCTTCGGGGCCACGGGGTCCGAGATGTTCATCAGGATGCCCTGGCCCATGCAGGCGCCCGCGGCGAGGTCCTTCTGCGGGAAGACGGTGATGTCGTGGCAGCCCGCGGTGCCGGGGGCGCCGCCGTCGGGGAAGAGGACCGGCTCGGCGACCACGGAAGCGGCCTTCGGGTGGTCCAGCGGTACTTCCACGACGGAGATCGAGTCGTGCGGGGGCTGGCAGTTGGGGAACGTCTCGTCCGGGCCGTAGGAGGAGACGTACAGGTGGACCGTGTCCTTGCCCGGGACCAGCGTGTGCGTGTGGGATCCGCACTTGGTCTGGACCGACTTCACGTACTCGGGCTCGGTCACGTCCCGGATGTCGAAGATCCGGATGCCTTCCCAGGCGTCCGGTTCGGCGGGAGAGGAGGGGTCGGAGTCGCAGGAGTCGTCGCTCCGCGCCGAGTCGACCGAGAAGAAGAGCAGCTTTCCGTCTTCGGAGACGGTGGGGTCGCCCTGTCCGCCGGGGCACGAGAACTGGGAGATGATCTTCGGGCGCCGGGGCTTCGAGACGTCGTAGATGGTGAATCCGCCGTAGCTGCCCTGGACGGCGTAGTCGCCCCAGAACGCGAGGTCGCTGTGGGTGGCGTTGACGAGCGGACCCTGCCTGGGTATGTGCGCGACGGGCTTGACGTTCTTGCTGTGCGATATCTCGTTCACGCCCAGGTCGGTCTGGGCGGTGGCCGGGCCGGCCAGCCCGATCGACGTGATCACCAACGCGCCGGCGACCACGACCGCTTGGAGTGCGCGGCGGGTTCTGCGGCCGACTGCGGAGACGTGCATACGAGCCCTCCCCTTGCGTACGGCAGTCCAGATCCCCCGCAATATAGATCGATGTAATGAACAGATCAATGGCATGCACCTGTCGGGCCCACCGGCATGCC
Organism: Streptomyces synnematoformans; assembly: GCF_039531005.1. Classification (NCBI taxonomy): domain Bacteria; kingdom Bacillati; phylum Actinomycetota; class Actinomycetes; order Kitasatosporales; family Streptomycetaceae; genus Streptomyces; species Streptomyces synnematoformans. The sequence continues at coordinate 15,950 of NZ_BAAAPF010000065.1, read as the reverse complement.
GCGGCCGGCCGCCCGTCACGCGCAGGGCTACTCCCCCGCCGCCCGCGCCTCGTCGCGGCGCTTGACGTACTCCCACCAGCGCTGCTCCAGCCGGCTGTTCTCCTCGTCCAGGAACGCGAAGAACTCCGACGTCTCCCCGATCCGCCGCCCCGCCGGCGTGTCCGCCCCCAGCAGGCCGACGCCCGCGTCGAGGGTCCGCTGGACGCGTCTGATGCTCGGCCCCCGCTGTGCGAAGAGCTGGTACCAGCGGTCGCCCTCCACCCGGTACCGCTCGCGCCGTGAGCCCGGCTTGCGCTCGCGGGAGATGAGGCCGATCTGCGCGAGGTAGCGCACGGCGCCGGAGACCGCCGCCGGGCTCACGTGCAGCCGCTCGCCCACCTCCGCGGCGGTGAGTTCGCCGGCGTCGTCCGCGAGGATGCACGCGAAGACCCGGGAGGCCATGCGCGGCACGCCCATCTCGGTCAGCTCGGCGGCCATCCGTTCCACGTACCGCGCGACGGCCTCCGGGTCGCGCCCCGCGTGCCCGGTATGCCTCGCGTGCCCGGCGTCCTCGGCGCCCGATGAGCCCGATGAGCCCTGGGAGCCCGATGAGCCCGGAGAGCCCTCGGCGCGCCCGGCGCGTCCCGCGGGCTCCGCGCTGGCGACACGCTCCTCGCGCTCTGCACGATCCTCACGCTGCTGATCTGCCACTTTGCTAGGTTCTCCCCGTCCGTGCCCACACAATGGCGATACTAACGGTTCCTTAACTTCACAAATTTCTGAAGCTTCCTGTAGCTTCAGTGTATGACCAAGGCAATCACCGTCTCCGGCCTCACCAAGACGTTCGGCCGGACCCGTGCGCTCGACGGCCTCGACCTCGACGTGGAGACGGGCGAGGTGCACGGCTTCCTCGGCCCCAACGGCGCGGGGAAATCGACCACCATCCGCGTGCTGCTCGGGCTGCTACGCGCTGATACGGGCACCGCCCAGGTGCTCGGCGGCGACCCGTGGGCCGACGCCGTCACCCTCCACCGCCGGCTGGCCTACGTGCCCGGTGACGTCGAGCTGTGGCCCAACCTCACCGGCGGTGAGGCCATCGACCTGCTCGCCCGGCTGCGCGGCGGCATCGACAAGCAGCGTCGCGACGACCTCATCGAGCGCTTCGACCTGGACCCGACCAAGAAGGGCCGGAGCTACTCCAAGGGCAACCGGCAGAAGGTGGCCATCGTCGCCGCCCTCGCCTCCGACGCCGAGCTGCTCCTGCTCGACGAGCCCACCGCGGGCCTCGACCCGCTCATGGAGGTCATCTTCCAGGACGTCATCATCCGGGCGAAGGCCGAGGGCAAGACCGTCCTGCTGTCCAGCCACATCCTGGCCCAGGTGGAGAAGCTGGCGGACCGGGTGAGCATCATCCGGCTGGGGAAGGTCGTGCAGTCCGGGACGCTCAGCGAGATGCGCCACCTGACCCGTACGACCATCGAGGCCGAGACCGAGCGGACCCCCGCCGGCATCGACGAGCTGCCGGGCATCCACCAGCTGCGCACCGACGACGGCCGGGTGCGCTTCGCCGTCGACGGCGAGCACCTGGACGCCGCCGTGCGCCGCCTCGGCGAGTTCGGCATCCGCAGCCTGGTAAGCCACCCCCCCACACTGGAGGAGCTGATGCTCCGCCACTACGGCGACGAGCTGGAGCAGAACAACCACCACTCGGAGGCGGGAGCAGCCTGATGTCTGCCACCTCCTCCACCACGGGCACCACCGAGGCCCAACCCCCCGCACCCCCGCCCGCCCAGGAGGGCGCGAGCGCGCTGGCCGGCACCGGGACGCTGATCCGGTTCGCGCTGCGCCGGGACCGCATCCGGCTGCCCGTCTGGGTGATCGCGCTGTTCCTCGGGACCGTCTCCAGCGTCAGCAGCTTCGACACGTCGTACGACACGCCGAAGAAGCGCGCCGACGTCGCCGAGACCATGGACAGCCCCGCCGGCCTGGCCATGACCGGTCCCGAGCACTACCTCGACGACTACAACATCGGCTCGATGACCGGCCACCAGATGCTCGGCTTCACGGCCATCCTGGTCGGCATCATGAGCGTGCTCCTCATCTCCCGGCACACCCGGACGGAGGAGGAGACGAACCGCGCCGAGCTGGTGCGCTCCACCGTCGTCGGCCGGCACGCCTACCTGGCCGCCGCGCTCATCGTCGCCGTCATCGCCAACCTGGTGCTGGGCCTGCTGCTGGCCGTCGGCCTGTCCGGCATGGGCATCGACGGCGTGGACGGGCAGGGCTCCCTGCTCTACGGCCTCGCGCACACCGCCATCGGGGTGCTCTTCGCCTCCGTCGCGGCCATCACCGTGCAGATCACCGCGTACGCCCGCGGCGCGTCCGGCATGGCGATGGCGGTCATCGGCGCCGCGTACGCGCTGCGCGCCGCCGGCGACGTCGGCAGCGACTGGCTGTCGTGGCTCTCCCCGATCGGCTGGGTCCAGCGCACGTACGTGTACGTCGACAACCGCTGGTGGCCGCTGCTGCTCGTGCTCGCCGCGGCCGCGGTCTGCACGGCCGTCGGCTTCGTGCTCAGCACCCACCGCGACGTCGGCGCGGGCCTCAGGGCCGCCCGCCTCGGCAGCCCGACCGGCTCCGAGACCCTCACCACCCCGCTCGGCTTCGCGCTGCGCCTGCACCGCGGGCTGCTCGCCGGCTTCGGCGCCGGCGCGCTGGTGCTCGGCGTGATGTACGGGTCGATCCTCAGCGACGTCGAGGAAATGGTCGACGGCTTCGACGAGCTGGAGAAGCAGCTCGCCGAGATCGGCGGGGGCACGATCGCGGAGTCGTTCGCCTCGGTGGTGATGGTCGTCATCGCCGTGGTCTGCTCGATCTACGTCGTGATGGCCGCCCTGCGCCCCCGTGCGGAGGAGTCCGCGGGCCGGGCCGAGCCGCTGCTCGCGACGGCGCTGTCCCGCAGCCGCTGGGTGCTCAGCCACGTGATCGTCGGCGCGGCCGGCGGCACGGCGCTGATGCTGGTCGCCGGCATCGGCTTCGGCATCTCGGGCGCCGCCTCGACCGGCGACGGGGACCTGTTCCTCAAGCTCGTCGGCGCGGCGCTGGCCTACTCCCCCGCCCTCTGGGTCGCCATCGGACTCGCGGTCGCCCTCTTCGGCTGGTTCCCGCGGGCCGTGGCGGTCGCCTGGGTGGTGCCGGTGTACGGCTTCATCGTCAACTACCTCGGCGAACTCCTCAAGTTCCCGGACATCCTCACCGACCTGTCCCCCTTCGGCCACGTACCGCAGCTCCCGGCGAAGGACATGTCGTGGATGCCGCTGCTGGTGCTGACGGCGATCGCCGTGGGGCTGGTGTGGCTGGGCCTCGTGGGCTTCCGCCGGCGGGATCTGGAGACGAAGTAGCCCGCTGACCGCGGGTGAGGGGGCGGGCGCCCCGCCGGAAGGCGGGCGCCCGCCCCCGACGCGTGGCGGCGGGTGGGGTCCCGGCGGCGGGTGGAACCCTTCTTGACAGGGGCGCGTCGCCCTGTGCGGGGACGGCCGGGATGGGGCGGGTGCACCTGGCCCGTTCGGCTTCCGGCCGGCTGGTGGCGGTGAAGACGGTGCACCGGCACCTGGCCGCCGACGAGACGTTCCGTGAGCGGTTCCGGCGCGAGGTGCGGGCGGCACGCGGGGTACGCGGCCCGTACACGGCGGCGGTGCTGGACGCCGACTGCGATGCCGAAGAGCCCTGGCTGGCGGCCGAGTTCTGCCCCGGGCCCACGCTCGGCGAGGTCGTCGAGGCGCAGGGGCCGCTGGGCGGCGCGGACGCGGCCTCGCTGGGCGCGGCGCTGGCCGAGGCGCTGGCCGCCGCCGCCGGCGGGGCCGCGGCGCCGGGACTGCGCGGCGGCGGAGACGGGGGGGGCGACGGAAAGCTCGTGACCTCGGGCCGCCTGTACGCCTACGGCGCGGACGGCGGGCGGAAGCGGTGGGAGCGGCCGTCCACGGGCCCGGAGACCGGCTGGCCCACCGGGCTCGGCGGCCTGTCCGCGCCCGTCGTCGCCGACGGGCTGCTGCTGCACTGGCGCGACCCCGGGACCCTGGAGGCCGTCGACCTCGCCGGGGGTCGGGTGCGGTGGAGCCGCGCCCTCGACGGCGTCGCCCGGCTCCCGCCCGCCGTCAGCGGCGCCACCGTCTACGCCGCCCACGGCGACGCGTGCACCGCGCTGCGGCTCGGCACCGGCGAGCCGCGGCGCACCTGGCGGCTGCCCGGCCAGCTCACCGGCCTCGGCGCGGACCGGGCCGGCTGGTACGCGGCCGTGGGCACCACCGCGCTGCACGCCTACAACGCGCATACGTCGGACGCCGGTTAGGCGGTACGGGACGGCGGCGGGACAGCGGTGCGGCGTCTAGGAGGCCGGTGTCCGCCCGTCGCCGAGCCGCCGGAGGCGGGCGCCGGCCTCGCGGAGGACCTCGTCCTTCTTGCAGAAGGCGAACCGCACGATGCTGCGCCCGGCGTCCGGGTCGTCGTAGAACACCTGCGTCGGCACGGCGACGACCCCGCAGCGCTCGGGCAGCGACATGCAGAACGCCACGCCGTCCTTCTCGCCGAGGGGGGTGATGTCGGCGGTGACGAAGTACGTGCCGGACGGCCGGAAGACGCGGAAGCCGGCCTCCGCCAGCCCGTCGGAGAGCAGGTCGCGCTTGCGCAGCAGGTCGGCGCGGAGGCCGGCGAGGTAGGAGTCCGGCAGCGCCAGCGCCTCGGCGACGGCGTACTGGAAGGGGCCGGAGCTGACGTAGGTCAGGTACTGCTTGGCGGTGCGCACGGCGGCGAGGAGCGGCGCGGGCGCGGTGACCCAGCCGACCTTCCAGCCGGTGAAGGAGTAGCTCTTGCCCGCCGACGAGATCGACACCGTGCGCTCGCGCATGCCGGGGAGGGTGGCGATCGGGATGTGCTCGCCGTCGAAGACGAGGTGCTCGTAGACCTCGTCGGTGACGACCAGCAGGTCGCGCTCGCGGGCGAGCGCGGCGACGGCCTCCAGCTCGGTGCGGTTCAGGACGGTGCCGGTGGGGTTGTGGGGGGAGTTGAGGAGGATGAGCCGGGTGGCGGGGGTGACGGCGGCGCGCAGCTCGTCGAGGTCGAGCCGGTACGACGGGGTGGTCCCGGCCGCGCCGGTGGCGCCGGTGCCGGTGCCACCGGTGCCGGTGGCGGCGGCGGGCTCGGGGCGGAGGGTGACCGGGACGCGGCGGGCGCCAGCCATGGCGATGCCCGCGGCGTACGAGTCGTAGTACGGCTCCAGGGCGACCACTTCGTCCCCCGGCTCCAGCAGCGCGAGCAACGCCGCCGCGAGCGCCTCGGTGGCCCCGGCGGTGACGAGCACCTCCGACTCGGGGTCCCACTCCAGCCCGTACCACCGCCGCTGGTGCTCGGCGACGGCCCGGCGCAGCTCGGGGATGCCGGGCCCCGGCGGGTACTGGTTGCCGCGGCCCTCCCGCACGGCCCGTACGGCCGCCTCTGCGACCTCCGCGGGGCCGTCGGTGTCGGGGAAGCCCTGGCCCAGGTTGATGGCGCCGGTGCGCACGGCGAGCGCGGACATCTCGGCGAAGATCGTGGTCACGAAGGGCGTCAGGCGGCTGCTCAGCGGTGGGCGTCCCATGGGGACATGCTTGCACGGCGGAGGGTTGAGGAACCCTCGCGCCGGGCACATCCGGTGGTACACCGGACCTCCGCGGGGGCGGGGGAGATTGGGAGGTTCCGATGGGATTCCTCATTTTCGGCGTGGTCGCGATCGGGTTAGTCGTCGCTTTGTCCGCGGCCGCGTCCAGACGCAGCACCCACCGCGGCGGGCTGTCCGCGCCGGGCCGCCGGGGCGGCGTCGGCGGCGGCGGCGCCGGGACGGACGAGGTCGGCTGGGGCGGAGACGTCGGCGGCGGGGGCGACAGCGGGGGTGGCGGCGGTGACGGAGGCGGAGGCGGCGGCGGCGGAGGCGGCGGCGGCTTCTAGGCGCCGGAGTACGTTCCGGCCGCCGGAACGGCATAGCACCGGAACACCGGAACGCCTGAACGCCGGAAAAAAAGAACAACTGACCAGTCTCGCGCCCGCGCGACGGAAACCCGGTGAAGAAGGGTAAAAACACTGTCGGCGGGCCGCACTTCATGATTCCGTTATTTCCCGGGCGCATCCCCCGGTTACCGGTTCTGCCCGCGTACTTCTCGGCCTGCGCCCGCACCCGTGGTCCCGCCAGGAGGCGGGCGGCCCGATGTCTCTCCACCCTGTCTGCGGAGCCGATCCATGCTCACCACTCTCAAGACCTCGTACACGGACACCCGGGCCCAGGACCTCGCATGGCGGCTCGGGATGGACCCCATGCCGGCCCTCGCGGTGCTCGACCTGCGCCTCGGCTCCGCCGAGGTGCAGCTGCGGCTGCTCGGGGCGTCGCACCAAGTGCTGCTCAGGGACGGGGACTCGGCCTGCTCCGAGACCGTCGCCTGCCTGCCCGGCAGCACCACCCCGCTCCCCCTCGGCGTGGCCAAGCAGGTCGCCGGCTGGGAGTACGAGTTCGCCGCCCGGGTCGAGACGCTGGCCCGCGGCGCCTTCGAGTCCCGCGCGCAGGAGTTGCTGGCGCTGGTCGCCGACCACCCGCGCGGGCTCGCCGGCACGTTCCCCGGCAGCCCGCACGCGTTCACCGCGCTGCTGGTGCACCGCCAGGACGACGTCGTCGGGTGGCGCACGTGGCACTCGTATCCGCAGGAAGGACGCCTGGTCGCGACCCGGACGACGATGGGCGCGCGGGTCGCGGAGCCGGTCTAGCGGGCGCCGCAGGCAGCGGCCAATTCGCCTATGTCCCGGGCATATTGCACACGTGTGGGTGACAAAGAGCGGCACCAGGGTAAAAGTATCGTTCCTCCGTGATCGAACCGTACGAGCAGATGACGCGCTCCCCCGGGCGCGCCCCCGCGCTGCCGGGCGCGCCGCCGCCCGCCCTCCCCGTGCGGCCCGCCACCGGGCGGTTCCTCGTGCTCGCCACGGTCTTCGTCTGCGCCGCCTGCGGGCTGGTGTACGAGCTGGAGCTGGTCGCCCTCGGGTCGTACCTCATCGGTGACTCGGTCACCCAGGCGTCGGTGGTGCTGTCCGTGATGGTCTTCGCCATGGGCGTCGGATCGCTGCTGGCCAAGCGGCTGCGCATACGCGCCGCCACCGCCTTCGGCGCGGTCGAGGCGGTGCTCGCGCTGCTCGGCGGACTCTCGGCGATGGCGCTGCACGCCTGCTTCGCGTGGTTCGGCCAGCCGCGGTTCATGCTCGTGGCGTACGCGCTGGCGATCGGCGTGCTCATCGGCGCCGAGGTGCCCCTGCTGATGACGCTGATCCAGCGCGTCCGGCGGCAGGACCCGGGCGGCGCGGTGGCCGACCTCTTCGCCGCCGACTACGTGGGCGCGCTGGCCGGCGGGCTGGCCTTCCCGTTCGTCCTGCTGCCGTGGCTCGGCCAGCTCTCCAGCTCCCTCGTCACGGGGGCGGTCAACGCCACCGCGGGGTGCGCGCTCGTGCTCTTCCTCTTCCGGCGCGACCTGAGCCGGCGCGCACGCTGGGCGCTGTTCGCGGCGAACGCGACCGTCCTGGCGCTCCTCGCGCTGGCCGCGCTCCTGTCCGCCCCCTTCGAACACGCGGCCAGACACGCGGTCTACGGCTCGGGGGTGCGCGTCGCGGAGCGGACCGACGTCCAGGACATCGTCCTCACCGCGGGCGAGGACGGGTCCGTGGCGCTGTACCTCGACGGGCAGCTGCGCGTCGACTCCGCGGACGAGCGCCGCTACCACGAGGCGCTGACACAGCCGGCGCTGGCCGGGCCCGGCTCCCGGCGGCGGGTCCTCGTCCTCGGCGGCGGCGACGGCCTCGCCGCGCGCGAGGCGCTGCGGCACGCGGACGTCGCGGAGGTGACGGTCGTCGAGCTGGACCCGGAGCTGAGCCGGCTGGCCGCCGAGGACCCGCGGCTGACCAGGCTCAACAAGCACGCGTACGGCGACCCGCGGCTGCGGGTGGTGCACGCGGAGGCGTTCGACTGGCTGCGGCGGTCGGCACCGGCGGGGCGGTACGACGTCGTCGTCTCGGATCTGCCGCGGCCGCAGAACACGCAGAGCACGAAGCTGTACTCGCTGGAGTTCTACGGGCTGGCGGGCCGTGCCCTGGCGGACGGGGGGCGGCTGGCGGTGCACGCGGCGTCGTGGTCGGCCGGCGGGCCGGAGGGCGATCCGGAGGGCGATCCGGACAACGGGGCCGGGACGGGCGATCCGGGGACGGGGCCCGGGGGCGCGGCGGACAGCCTGTGGACGGTGGCGGCCACGGTACGCGCGGCGGGGCTGACCCCCTCCGCGTACGAGGCGGGCGACGGCGACGGCCGCTGGGGCTTCGTACTCGCCGCCCGCCGCCCCCTCGCCCCCACGCTGCCGCCGGGCGCCGCGCCGCTGACGGTGCCCCCGGAGGCGGCGGACCGGGCGCCGTCGACGCTGCTGCACCCGCGGTATCCGGGGTGAGAACGGCGCGCGGGCGCGGCGCCCGCGCCGCAGGCGTGGACTTTGCGCTGGTGGAGGCCGGTGCGGCGGGTTTCGGGGGCGGTTGAGTGACCCGTTCCGCCACCCGCCGCAGAACCCTGTGCCGCGCAGGTTCCCCGTGGGTAGGCTCCGGTCCATGGAGCGAGAGGTGTACGTACCGAAGCCTGCAGAAACCGTTCGCCGCGTCCTGTCCGACGCCGCGCGGCTCGCCCGCAACGTCCCCGGCGTGACGCTCGACGCGGGTGCGGAGGGGGCGGCGGTGGAGCCGGGCACGCTGCGCGGCCGGCTCCGGCTCCGCGTCGCCGGCTCCAGCATCACGTACCGCGGCACGCTGCGGCTCACCCCGCGAGGCGACTCCGTCGCCGTCGAGGCCGAGGGCGAGGAGTCGCGCGGCAGCGGGTCGGTGACGGCGTCGCTGACCCTCACGCCGCGGGACGCGGCCGAGCCGGGCACGACGGCGCTGGTGTGCGCGGGCACCGTGGCGAGCACGGGGCGGCTCGCCGCCGTCGAGCCGGCGCAGGCGGGCGCGGCGGGCGCACGGCTGCTGGAGCGGTTCGCGGAGAGCCTGGCGGCGGACCTGGAGGCCGAGCCGCCGGCGGAGGCGGCGGGGCGCCCGGCGAAGGGCCCGGTGGAGATCGGCGAGCCCTCCGGGCCGGGCGGGACGGCGGCGCAGAACGGCGCCCGGGGCCGGGGGACGCCCGACGCGGCGGACGCCGCCGACACGGAGGGCCCCGCCGCGGGAGCCGCCGCCGCGGACGAGGACGCCGTGGCCGGGGACGCCGTGGCCGGGGACGCCGTGGCCGAGCCGCACGGTCCCGACGTCGGGCTCGGCGACGACAACGAGCGCGCCATCCCCGGCATCCCGGCCCCCGAGCAGTCCGGCGAGACCCCGGCCGGCACCGGCAAGGTCTTCGACGCCGAGGTGCCGCCGCCGTCGCTCGACCCGCTCGCCGACGAGGTCCTCGACGACCTTGCGGACGCGGAGGAGGAGGCAGAGGCGGAGGCGGCGGCGGACGAGCAGGTCGACGACCTGCTGGAGGAGCCGGAGGCCGCGCACGCCCGGCGCACGATGATCGGGCGCAGCGCGGAGGAGGTCGACCACGCCCCGCCGCGCGGCCGGTACGCCCCGACCCCGGCCGCGGACGCGCCGGTGCCCACGGCCGGGCTGCGCTGGATGCTGCCGGCCGCGGCGCGGGCGGTGGGCACGCCGGTCATCGTCGGCCGCGTCCTGCGCCGCCGCCGCTGACCGGCGCCGCCGCGGGACGGCGGGTTTCCGCCCCGCCGGTGTCCGGCGGGGGCGGCGGTGACGGCGTACGGATCCGGGGGCTCCGCTCCGGGCCCGGCGAGGCCGCTCGGCGCGCAGCACCCCGCAGCGCGAGCGCGCAGACGTCACCCGCCGCGCGGCACCGCAGCCCGCGGAACGGATACCGACCGCCACCCGCCCCGCTCCACCGCACGCCCGCCGCCGGGCGACCCGCGCCCCGCGGCGCGGGCCCGCAGGTCGGCTAGGCTCGGGGCGTGCCCACACGTCTTACCGCCGGCGACGCCGAACTGACGATGGACCCCCGCAACGGCTGCCGGATCGCGAGCCTCCGCGTCGCCGGCACCGAGCTGCTCCGGGCCGGCGACCACTACGGCTGCTTCCCCATGGTCCCGTTCTGCGGCCGTCTGGAACTCGGCGAGTTCCGCAACGGCGGCGTCAAGCACCGGCTCCCCGCCGACGCCCCGCCGCACGCCATCCACGGCACCGGCCGCAACACCGCCTGGCGCACCCTGCGCGCGGACGACGCCGCCGCGGCGTTCTCGTACGACCTCGCCGACCCCTGGCCGTACCCGGGGCGGGTGACGCAGCTGGTCGAGCTGGAGCCGGACCGGGTGACGCTCACGCTCGCCGTGGAGACCGCCGGGGACTCCTTCCCCGCGCAGGTCGGCTGGCATCCGTGGTTCGTACGCCACCTCGACGGGCCGGGTACAGCCGACGACACCGGCGTGCGCGTCGACTTCACCGCCGCCTGGCAGGAAGAGCGCGGCGCGGACCACCTCCCCACCGGCAAGCGCATCGACCCGCGGCCCGGCCCCTGGGACGACTGCTTCGGCATGCCCGACGGCGTCGAGGTGACGCTGACCTGGCCGGGTGCGCTGGAGCTGACCGTCAGCAGCCGCGCGGAGTGGGTCGTCGTCTACGACGAGCAGCCCCCGGCCGTCTGCGTCGAGCCGCAGTCCGGCCCGCCCAACGGGCTCAACACCCACCCCCGCCTCGTCACCCCCATCGAGCCGCTGGAGGTATCGACCACCTGGGCGTGGCGCAGGCTCGGTTAGGCTCGGCGCCATGAGCGACGCGCGTGCCGACCTGCTGGGGCAGATCAAGGACAAGGCCGTGGTGCACGGCAGGGTGACCCTCTCCTCCGGCATGGAGGCCGACTACTACCTCGACCTGCGCCGGATCACCCTCGACGGCAGCGCCGCGCCGCTCGTCGGCCGGGTCATGCTCGACCTCGCCGCCGACTTCGCGTACGACGCGGTCGGCGGCCTCACCCTCGGCGCCGACCCCATCGCCGACGCCATGCTGCACGCCTCCGCCTCCTCCGCCGCCGGCGACCGCGCCCGCCCGCTCGACGCGTTCGTCGTACGCAAGGCCAGCAAGACCCACGGCATGCAACGCCGCATCGAGGGCCCGGACATCGCGGGCCGCCGGGTGCTGGTCGTCGAGGACACCTCGACGACGGGCGGCTCCGCGCTGACCGCCGTGGAGGCGGTGCGCGAGGCCGGCGCCGAGGTGGTGGCCGTCGCGACGATCGTCGACCGCGACACCGGCGCGGCGGAGCGGGTGCGGGAGACCGCGGGCGTGCCGTATCTGTACGCGTACGGGCTCGCCGACCTGGGCCTGGGCTGACGCGTACGGCAAGGTCCTGCCGGTCGCGGCGGGCGTTGTCCACAGGTCAGGGAAGCGAAGACCCGCATCTGGGAAGATGGGGGGCACTCCAGGGGCGCCACGGCAACGGAGCCGGCCGCACTCGTACACGCATGCAGACAATCGCGTGCAGACAATGCAGACACCCGCACGTCTCCAAGGAGCGGACAGATGCCCATCGCAACCCCCGAGGTCTACAACGAGATGCTGGACCGGGCGAAGGCAGGCAAGTTCGCCTACCCGGCCATCAACGTCACCTCGTCGCAGACCCTGCACGCCGCGCTGCGCGGCTTCGCCGAGGCCGAGAGCGACGGGATCGTCCAGGTCTCCACCGGCGGCGCCGAGTTCCTGGGCGGGCAGTACAGCAAGGACATGGTGACGGGCGCGGTCGCCCTCGCCGAGTACGCGGCGATCGTCGCCAAGAAGTACCCGGTCAACGTCGCCCTGCACACCGACCACTGCCCCAAGGACAAGCTCGACGGGTACGTGCGCCCGCTGCTCGCCGTCTCCGAGGAGCGCGTCGCGCGCGGGGAGAACCCGCTGTTCCAGTCGCACATGTGGGACGGCTCCGCCGAGACCCTCGCGGACAACCTGGCGATCGCGCAGGAGCTGCTGCCCCGCGCCGCCGCCGCGAAGATCATCCTGGAGGTCGAGATCACCCCGACCGGCGGCGAGGAGGACGGCGTCACCCACGAGATCAACGACGAGCTGTACACCACCGTCGACGACGCGCTGCGCACGGCCGAGGCGCTGGGCCTGGGCGAGCAGGGCCGGTACCTGCTGGCCGCCTCCTTCGGCAACGTCCACGGGGTCTACAAGCCGGGGAACGTCGTGCTCCGCCCCGAGCTGCTGAAGGACCTGCAGGAGGGCGTCGGCGCGAAGCACGGCAAGCAGACCCCGTTCGACTTCGTCTTCCACGGCGGCTCGGGCTCCACCGCGGAGGAGATCGCCACCGCCCTGGACAACGGCGTGGTCAAGATGAACATCGACACGGACACGCAGTACGCGTTCACCCGCCCCGTCGCGGCGCACATGTTCCAGAACTACGACGGCGTGCTGAAGGTCGACGGCGAGGTCGGCAACAAGAAGGCGTACGACCCGCGGGCCTGGGGCAAGGTCGCCGAGGCGTCGATGGCCGAGCGGGTGCGGACCGCGTGCGAGCACCTGCGCTCGACGGGCACCAAGCTGAAGTGACGCCCCGCGGACACCGCTCCGGCCGGAGGCGGGGCCGCGGGCCGGGGCGGCCGCGGGCCGCGGGGCCCGGGAGGCGCGGCCGGAGGGTGTCCGTGAGGTGAGCGCCGTGTGAGGTTTCGCTGAGAGCTGCCGCCGGGACCGCACGCGGCGGCCACCGCCGCCCGCTGCCGTGGCAGGCTGGAACGCATGGCGATTCACGAGAACCTCCTCGGCGGACCACCCCCCACTCACCTGCCCGAGGACCCGGGACCGCGCGACCTGCTCGCGAGCGGCGCCGCCCCCTCCGAGGTGGCGGCGAAGTACCCGGCGTCCTCGCTGGCCTGGGCACAGCTCGCGGACGACGCCTTCGAGGCCGGCCGCGCCGTCGAGTCGTACGCGTACGCGCGCACCGGCTACCACCGCGGCCTGGACGCGCTGCGCCGCAACGGCTGGAAGGGCCAGGGCCCGGTGCCGTGGGAGCACGAGCCGAACCGCGGCTTCCTGCGCGCCCTCGCCGCGCTCGCCCGCGCCGCGCAGGCCATCGGCGAGACCGAGGAGTACGAGCGCTGCAGCACGTTCCTGCGCGACAGTTCCCCCACCGCCGCCGAAACCCTCTCCTGACGGGCCGGCGCGGCTCCTGAAGCACTGCCGCGGCGCGGCCGGACCGGCCGCTCTTGCCTCGCGCCGCCGCGCCGCGGATGATGCCAAGTGGGTACGGCGCACCGGATGTGCCGCCGTACCCGAGGGGACCGGGGCCCTGTTGCCGGCAGGAAGGGGCGGACCGCTACCCGGTGGCTCTTGTGTGGGAGACAGCTCATGGAAAGCCGTGCTCACGACCCCCTGCCCGCGGAGACCGAAGGGCACCACCCCGACGGGCACCAGCCCCCGAACCTCGACTTCCGGGGCACCACTCCGTACGAGGACTACGTCCAGGCGGACGTCCTCACCCATCTGCAGCACCCCCTCTCGGACGATCCCGGCGAGCTGGTCTTCCTGGTGACCACGCAGGTCATGGAGCTGTGGTTCACCGTCGTCGTGCACGAGTGGGAGACCGCGGCCGAGGCGCTGCGCGGCGACGACCTGCCGGTCGCGCTCGCGGCGCTGCGGCGCAGCACACACGAGCTGCGCTCGCTGAACGCCTCCTGGGAGCCGCTCGCGCGGCTCACCCCCCGGCAGTTCAACTCCTACCGCGCCGCGCTCGGCGAGGGCTCCGGCTTCCAGTCGGCGATGTACCGGCGGATGGAGTTCCTGCTCGGCGAGAAGTCCGCGTCGATGCTCGTCCCGCACCGCGGCGCCCCCCGGGTGCACGACGAGCTGGAGAAGCAGCTCGCCGAGCCCAGCCTCTACGACGAGGTCCTGCGCTACCTGGACGCCCACGGGCACCCACTGTCCGCCGCCGTCCTGGACCGCGACCCGACGCGCCGGTACGAGCCGCACCCCGAGGTGGAGGCCGCGTGGGCGGCCGTCTACGCAGGGCCGCAGGACTCCGGCCTGATCAAGCTCGGCGAGGTGCTGACGGACATCGCCGAGCTGGTGTGGCGCTGGCGCAACGACCACCTGGTGGCCACCCGCCGCGCGATGGGCGGGAAGGTCGGCACCGGCGGCTCGGCGGGGGTGGCGTGGCTGGAGAAGCGCGCGGCGAAGCAGGTGTTCCCCGAGCTGTGGACGGCGCGGAGCCATGTCTGAGGCGTACGGGCCCGGGGTGGCGCGGCCGGGCGTACGGGACGGCGCCGGTGGCGACCGCGGCGGCGACGGCGCTGGCGGCGGTGCGGCGGCCCGGTTCGCGGGGCTGGCGCGGCGGGCGGCGGAGCTTGACCTGGCGGACCCGCTGCGGGCGAAGCGGGCGGAGTTCGTCCTCGACGACGCGGGGCCGGCAGGGCCGGCGCCCGGCGAGCCCCCGGTCGTCTACCTCGACGGCAACTCCCTCGGCGCCCTCCCCGCCGCCGTGCCCGGCCGGGTCGCGGACGTCGTGGCGCACGAGTGGGGGCGGCTGCGGATCCGCTCCTGGACGGAGTCCGGCTGGTGGACGGCGCCGGAGCGGATCGGCGACCGGATCGCGCCGCTGCTGGGCGCCGCCGCGGGCCAGGTCGTCGTCGGCGACTCCACCAGCGTCAACGTCCTCAAGGCCGTCGTCGCCGCGGTGCGCATCGCCCAGTCCGGCGCCGGGGCGGCCCGGGACGAGGTGCTGGTCGACGCGACGACGTTCCCCACCGACGGCTACGTCGCCGAGTCCGCCGCCCGGCTGACCGGCTGCGCGCTGCGCGCCGTCGAGCCGCACGAGATCGCCGCCACCGCGGGCCCGCGGACGGCCGCCGCGCTGGTCAACCACGTCGACTACCGCACGGGCCGGCGCCACGACCTGCCCGGCACCACCGCCGCCCTGCACGCGGTGGGCGCCCTCGCCGTCTGGGACCTGTGCCACAGCGCCGGCGCCCTGCCCGTCGGGCTCGACGAGCACGGCGTGGACCTGGCGGTGGGGTGCACGTACAAGTTCCTCAACGGCGGGCCGGGCTCGCCCGCCTACCTCTACGTGCGCCGCGACCTGCACCCCCGCTTCGACTCCCCGCTGCCCGGCTGGAACTCGCACGCCGACCCCTTCGCCATGTCCGCCGACTACCGCCCGGCGGACGGCGCGGTGCGCGGGCGCGTCGGCACGCCGGACATCCTGTCCATGCTGGCGCTGGAGGCGGCGCTGGAGGTGTGGGACGGCGTGCCGATCGGGGCCGTGCGGGAGAAGAGCCTGGCGCTGTCGGACTTCTTCCTGGAGTGCGTCGCCGCCCTGCCGGGCGGGGCGGCGCTCACGCCGCTGACTCCGCTGCCGCACGCGGAGCGCGGCAGCCAGGTCGCGCTGCGGTGCGCGGACGCGGAGGCGGTGATGGGCGAGCTGATCGCACGCGGCGTGGTCGGCGACTTCCGGACGCCGGATGTGCTCCGGTTCGGCGTGACGCCGCTGTATACCTCGTTCTCGGACGTGTACCGCGCTGCCGAGGTGCTGGGAGAGGTGCTGGATGACCGCCGTTGACGACGTGGACGCCGCAGACGATGAGGACGCCGCGGACGCCGAGGCCCGGGCCCTGTTCGCCCTGCCGCGGGTCGCCCCCGCGCGCACGTTCGCGTACGGGGACCATCCCTCGCAGGTCGTCGACCTGTACGGGGACGAGACGGCGCGGCCGGTCGTCGCGCTGCTGCACGGCGGCTTCTGGCGGGAGCGCTACGACCGGACCTACCTGACGCCGCTGGCCGCGGCGCTGGCGGCGGATCTGGAGCGGTGCGTGGCGCTGGTCGAGTACCGCCGGGTGGGTCCGGGGGCGCCCGCGGCGGGCGGGCCGGGGGCGGCCGACCGGGCCGCCGGCGGCGGGCCCGCG
>NZ_BAAAPF010000064.1:0-25091 GCF_039531005.1 Streptomyces synnematoformans | reverse complement strand
AGCGCGCGGGCCAGTTCGTCGGGCCAGCCGGGGCCGGGCAGCGCCGTCCACACCGCCCGCGGGCCGCCGCCGTCGGCCAGCGCGGCCAGCAGCCCGGGACCGTTCCCGTAGCGGGTCCAGCCGCCGGGGTCGGGGGCCGGGGGCGGCGGGAGCGGGTCCGGCGAGGGCTTCTTCTCGGCGCGGGCCATCCGCGGCGGCAGCGCGAGCTGCACGACGTCGGCGAGGGCGCCGGCGTACCGGTCGGCGACGGCCTGGCACAGGCCCAAGAGCTGCGCCCCGAGGACGGGCTCCGGGGAGAGGACCTGGGCGATCGGCGCGAGGGTGCCGGGGAAGTCGCTGTCGGCGCGGCGCTCGACGACGTACCCGTTGATCAGCCCGCCGCCCTCGCGCCGGCCCTCGCGCTCGCCGGCGCCGAAGCGGACGCGCACGCGCACGCCGGGGCGCGCCTCGGCGTCCATGGCGGCGGGCACGGCGTAGTCGAAGAGGCGGTCGAGGTGGAGCAGCCCCTTGTCGACGAGGACGCGGGCGACGGGCAGCTCCTCGGCCAGCGCGGCGCCGCGCCAGGTGCGCGGGCGCGCGCGGGGGCCCCCGGCCTTGCGCACGGTCTCCCGGATGAGGGCGAGCTGCTCCGCCCCGCCCGGTTCCGCCTCCCGGTCGTCGTCGCTGGTCACCCCTCCGTCCTACCAGACGGGGCGGACAGCGCGCCGGACAGCCCGCGGCCCCGGACGCCGGTCCGGGGCCGCGGGCTGTGCGGAACGCGGGGTGCGGGGTGCCGGCTCAGCTGCCGGCGGCCTTGCGCAGCGCGTCGACGCGGTCGGTCCGCTCCCAGGTGAAGTCGTCCAGGGGGCGGCCGAAGTGGCCGTACGCGGCGGTCTGGCAGTAGATCGGGCGCAGCAGGTCGAGGTCGCGGATGAGCGCCGCGGGGCGGAGGTCGAAGACCTCGGAGATGGCGTTCTCGATCTTCTCGACGTCGACCGTGGCGGTGCCGAAGGTCTCGACGAAGAGGCCGACCGGCTCGGCCTTGCCGATCGCGTACGCCACCTGCACCTCGCAGCGCGAGGCCAGGCCGGCGGCCACGACGTTCTTGGCGACCCAGCGCATGGCGTAGGCGGCGGAGCGGTCGACCTTGGACGGGTCCTTGCCGGAGAAGGCGCCGCCGCCGTGCCGGGCCATGCCGCCGTAGGTGTCGATGATGATCTTCCGCCCGGTGAGCCCGGCATCGCCCATGGGGCCGCCGATCTCGAACCGGCCGGTCGGGTTGACCAGCAGCCGGTAGCCCTCGGTGTCCAGCTTGATGCCGTCGTCGAGGAGGGCCTTCAGCTCCGGCTCGACGACGAACTCGCGGATGTCGGGGGTGAGCAGCGAGTCGAGGTCGATGTCGGAGGCGTGCTGCGAGGAGACGACGACGGTGTCGAGCCGGACCGCCTTGTCGCCGTTGTACTCGATGGTGACCTGCGTCTTGCCGTCGGGCCGCAGGTAGGGGATGGTCCCGTTCTTGCGGACCTCGCTGAGCCGGGCGGACAGCCGGTGCGCCAGGTGGATGGGCAGCGGCATCAGGTCGGGCGTCTCGTCGCAGGCGTAGCCGAACATCAGGCCCTGGTCGCCGGCGCCCTGCAGGTCGAGGTCGTCACCGCCGGAGCCCTCGACGCGGCTCTCGTACGCGGTGTCGACGCCCTGGGCGATGTCCGGGGACTGGGCGCCGATGGAGACGGAGACGCCGCAGGAGGCGCCGTCGAAACCCTTCTTCGACGAGTCGTAGCCGATGTCGAGGATCTTGTTGCGCACGAGGGTCGCGATGTCCGCGTAACCGGAGGTGGTGACCTCGCCGGCCACGTGCACCTGGCCGGTGGTGATCAGCGTCTCGACTGCGACCCGGGAGTGCGGGTCGTCCTTGAGCAGGGCGTCGAGGATGGTGTCGCTGATCTGGTCAGCGATCTTGTCGGGGTGACCCTCGGTAACGGATTCCGAGGTGAAAAGACGGCGGGACACATCGCTCCCCACGGTTGCAGCGGCTGCTGGCTGATCGGTTGCGGACCCGGTCCGGGTGCTCCCGGGACGGGCCCGCGGGCTATTTTATCCGGGAGTTCCGCCCTGGGGACAACCCCGTCCCGATGGGTGGATGCCCGATGACCTGGGAAACCGCACGAATTCCCGTACGAGTTCCGGCACAAAGCAGCAAGAAACTGCCCGGAGTGTCGGCTGCCGGCCACTCAGCCGAGGGATTCCGCCACGAGGTCCCACACCACGTCGGCCAGCGCCTCCTTGGGCCCGTACGGCACGGGCACCTCCCGCCCGCCGGCGGTGAGGACCACGGCCTCGTTGCCGTCCGAGCCGAACGCCTTGGACTCCCCCACCTCGTTGACGACGAGCAGGTCGCAGCCCTTGCGCGCGAGCTTGGCGCGGCCGTTGGCGAGCACGTCGTCGGTCTCGGCGGCGAAGCCGACGACGACCTGCCCGGGGCGCGGGCGGTCGGCGGAGATCCCGGCGAGGATGTCGGGGTTGCGGGTGAGGGCGATCGGCTCCGGATCGCGGTCCTCCTTCTTCTTGATCTTTCCGGTGACATATGTCACCGGCCGGAAGTCGGCGACGGCGGCGGCCATGACGACGGCGTCGGCGTCGGCGGCGGCCTTCAGCACAGCGTCCTGCAGCTCCACGGTGGTGCCGACGCGGACGACGTCCGCGCCCGCGGGGTCGGGCAGCGCGGTGTTCGCGGCCAGCAGCGTGACCCGGGCCCCGCGGGCGACGGCGGTACGGGCCAGGGCGTAGCCCTGCCGGCCGGAGGAGCGGTTGCCGAGGAAGCGCACCGGGTCCAGCGGCTCCCGGGTGCCGCCGGCGCTGACGACGACGTGCCGGCCGGCCAGGTCGGGGGCCAGGCCGCCGGTCCCGCGGGCGAGCGCGCGGCGGCAGACCTCGAAGATCTCCGCCGGCTCCGGCAGCCGCCCCTTGCCGGTGTCG
This sequence comes from Streptomyces synnematoformans, assembly GCF_039531005.1. NCBI lineage: Bacteria > Bacillati > Actinomycetota > Actinomycetes > Kitasatosporales > Streptomycetaceae > Streptomyces > Streptomyces synnematoformans. The sequence continues at coordinate 22,136 of NZ_BAAAPF010000064.1, read as the reverse complement.
GCGCCGGTGAGCCGGCCGACGGCGGGCTCGATGACGACGGCGCCGCGGGCGCGCAGGGTGGCGACGTTGGCCTGGGTGGCGGGGTGCTCCCACATCTCGGTGTGCATGGCCGGCGCGAAGACGACCGGGCAGGAGGCGGTGAGCAGGGTGTTCGTCAGGAGGTCGTCGGCGAGGCCGTGGGCGGCCCGGGCGAGCAGGTCGGCGGTGGCGGGGGCGACCACCACGAGGTCGGCCCGGCGGCCGATGCGGACGTGCGGGACCTCGTGCACGTCGGCCCAGGTCTCGGTGGCGGCGGGGCGGCCGGAGAGCGCCGCCCAGGTCGCCTCGCCGACGAAGTGCAGCGCGGCGGCCGTGGGCACGGCCCGTACCGCGTGGCCGGACTCCGTGAACAGCCGCAGCAGCTCGCACGCCTTGTACGCCGCGATGCCGCCGCTGACACCCAGCACGATCTCAGCCGGTGCAGCCGGTGCCGTCGCATCCTCCGCCATGCCTGCTCCCCACCGCTCGTCGTCCACTCCCCCATGACACACCACGGGCCCGGCAGCCGCGCTGCCGGGCCCGGTGCGGCGAGGGGCGCCTACTGCGCGGGGCCCTCGGTGGCCTCGGAGGTCAGCAGGCCCGCGTTGATCTCGCGGAGCGCGATCGACAGCGGCTTCTCGTGCACATGCGTGTCCACCAGCGGGCCGACGTACTCCAGCAGGCCCTCGCCCAGCTGCGAGTAGTACGCGTTGATCTGCCGCGCACGCTTGGCCGCGTAGATCACGAGGCTGTACTTGGAGTCGGTGGCCTCCAGCAGCTCGTCGATCGGCGGGTTGATGATGCCCTCGGGCGCGGTGATGGGAGAGGACAACCTATCCAGCCTTCCAGTGGAACTTCACGGATCAAACCTGCATCAAGGCTAGCAGCTCGGCGGCGACGTCCTCGACGGAGGTGTTGACCAGGGTCTCGTCGAACTCCTCCTCGGCCGCCAGCTCCGTGCGCGCCGCCGCCAGCCGGCGCTCGATGACCTCCGGCGGCTCCGTGCCGCGCCCGGTCAGCCGGCGGACCAGCTCGTCCCAGCCGGGTGGGGCGAGGAACACCAGCAGGGCCTCCGGCATGCTCTCCCGGACGAGCCGCGCCCCCTGCAGATCGATCTCCAGCAGGACGGGCTCGCCGGCGTCGAGCCGCTCCAGCACGGGCCGGCGGGGCGTGCCGTACCGGTTGCCGGAGAACTCCGCCCACTCCAGCAGCTCCCCGTTGGCGACGAGCTTGTCGAACTCGTCGTCGCTGACGAAGAAGTACTGGACGCCGTGGCGTTCGCCGGGGCGCGGTCTGCGGGTCGTCGCGGAGACCGAGAGCCACACCTCGGGATGGACCTTGCGCAGATGCGCGACGACCGTGCTCTTGCCGACCCCGGAGGGGCCGGAGAGCACGGTCAGCCGCGGACGACCTGCCGGCGGGACGGGGGCCGCCCCCCGGGAGACAGCTGTACTCATGCAGCGATTATCCCGGTTTCCGGGAGTGCCCCGGACCGTCAGGAACCGGTGCTGCCGAACTCGCGCTCAAGCGAGGCGATCTGGTTGGAGCCCAGACCGCGCACCCGGCGGCTCTCGGAGATGCCGAGGCGCTCCATGATCTGCTTGGCGCGCACCTTGCCCACACCGGGCATGGACTCAAGCAGGGCGGAGACCTTCATCTTGCCGATGACGTCGTTCTCCTGGCCCTGCTTGATCACGTCGTGCAGGGAAGCGCCGGAGTGCTTCAGCCGATTCTTGACCTCGGCGCGCTCCCGGCGAGCCGCTGCGGCCTTCTCGAGCGCGGCTGCGCGCTGTTCAGGGGTAAGGGGCGGAAGAGCCACGCCTACGTCACCTCGGATGTCGAACTAATCGGATATGGAACGGTGTGGAACCTAGTGGCCCCGCACCTGCGGAGCAACGAGCAACGCGCTGGTGCCCGCGCTCTGATGACGGAGACTAGCGGCCGAGACCGCGCCAGTCAGCGAGAACAGATGAAAAGTCCTGGTCAGACTCAAGTTCCGCGGCAAGTTCTGGGTATATCACCCGGTTTATGAGGATACGTTTCGTACGTCGTCGGCCAACTGTTCGGCCACCGCCCGCAGCCTCGCGATATCCGGTCCGTGCGCCAGCACCGACCGGCTTGCGCTCGGCAGCACTTGGGGCAGCGCGGCGCCGAAGACGCGCGGGAGGTCGGCGGGCGCGGCGCCCTGGGCCCCGATGCCGGGGGCGAGCAGCGGGCCGCCCACCGCCAGGTCCGCGTCCGCCTCGGCGAGGGTGGCGCCGACGACGGCGCCGACCGAGCCGAACGGCGCGGCGCCGCGGTTCTCGGCGGCGATGTGGTCGAGCACCGTCTGCGCGACGGTCCGCGCGCCGCCGGGCGTCCCCCGGACGGCGGCGCGCTGCACCTCGTCGCCCTCCGGGTTGGAGGTGAGGGTGACGACGAACACGCCGGCGCCGGCGGCGTGGGCGGCGTCCAGCGCCGGGCGCAGCGACTCGTACCCGAGGTAGGGCGTGACGGTCAGCGCGTCGGAGCGCAGCGGCGCGTCCTTGTCGAGGTACGCGGCGGCGTAGCCGGCCATCGTGGAGCCGATGTCGCCGCGCTTGGCGTCCATGAGGACCAGCGCCCCGGCGGCGCGCGCCACCGTGACGGCCTTCTCCAGGACGGCGATGCCGCGGGAGCCGAAGCGCTCGAAGAAGGCGGACTGCGGCTTGAGCACGGCGACGCGGTCGGCCAGCGCCTCGACGGCGGTCATCGTGAACCGCTCCAGGCCCGCCGGGTCGTCCGGCAGCCCCCAGCGGGCCAGCAGGGCGGCGTGCGGGTCGATGCCGACGCACAGCGGGCCGCGGGTGTCCCGCGCGCGGCGCAGCCGGTGGCCGAAGGACTCGGGGGGCTCGGAGGGCTCGGGGGTCATGTGCTCGCCTTCCTGGCGTCGGCGCCGACGGCGTCGGCGAGGGTGGCGTACGGGGAGGCGGCCAGCAGCTCCGCCAGGCCGCGGTGGATCCTGCGGGGCCACAGCGGGCCCTCGTAGACGAAGCCGCTGTAGCCCTGGACGAGGGTGGCGCCGGCCAGGATGCGCTCCCAGGCGTGCTCGGCGGTCTCGATGCCGCCGGCCCCGAAGAGCACGATGCCGTGCTCGTCGGGGCCGCCCACGCGGGCGTGGAGGCGGCGCAGCACATCGAGGGCGCGGTCGCGCAGCGGGGCTCCGGACAGGCCGCCGGCGCCGATGGCCGCGACACGGTCCGCCGCGGTGGTCAGGCCGTCGCGGGCGACGGTGGTGTTGGTGGCGATGATGCCGTCGAGGCCCAGCTCCAGGGCCAGGTCGGCGACCTCGTCGACGTCCTCGTCGGCGAGGTCGGGGGCGATCTTGACCAGCAGCGGTACGCGCGCGGGTGGGCCGGGCGCGCCCGGCCGGGCGGCGGCGGCGACGCCGTCGGCGGCGGCGCGCACGGCCGCGAGCAGCGGGCCCAGGTGGCGGACCGCCTGGAGGTCGCGCAGCCCGGGCGTGTTGGGCGAGGAGACGTTGACGACGAGGTAGTCGGCGTGGCCGGCGAGCCGCTCGGTGGCGGTGACGTAGTCCTGGACGGCACCCGATTCGGGGACGGACTTGTTCTTGCCGATGTTGACGCCGACGACGGCGTTCGGCCGGTACGGGGTGCGCCTGCCGTACCTCCGCCGGGCTAGGCGGGCGGCGACGGCGGCGGAGCCGTCGTTGTTGAAGCCCATCCGGTTGACCAGCGCCCGGTCCGGGATCAGCCGGAACAGCCGGGTCGGCTCGTTGCCGGCCTGGGGGCGGGCGGTGACGGTGCCGACCTCGACGAAGTCGAAGCCGAGCATCGTCAGCCCGTCGACGCCGACCGCGTTCTTGTCGAAGCCCGCGGCGAGCCCGAACGGGCCGGGGAAGTCGATGCCGAGCGCGCGGACGCGCAGCTCGGGGTGCCGGGGCGCGGCGGTGAGCCGCACGGCGCTGCGCACGCCGGGCGCGGCGGCGGCGCCGCGGATGGCCGCGAACGCCAGGCCGTGGGCCCGCTCGGGGTCCATCCGGGCGAAGACGTTGTGGAAGAGGAAGGGGTACATGGGGCCTTCGGCTGCTTCGGGGGCCCGTGCCCTCCGCCGGCGGCCCGGTAGCCGGCCGGCGGGGGCGCGGGGCTGCGGGTGGGCGCGGAGGGGCGGGTGGTCGGAGGGTCGCGGGCGGCTACCGGGCGCGGGCCTCGGTGAGGTGGCCGGCGTGTTCCTGCAGGGAGCGCACCCCCACCTCGCCGCGGGTCAGCGCCTCGATGCCCTGGACGGCGGCGGCCAGCGCCTGCACCGTCGTCAGGCACGGCACGCCGCGGGCGACGGCGGCGGTGCGGATGTCGTAGCCGTCGAGCCGGCCCCCGGTCCCGTACGGGGTGTTGACGATGAGGTCCACGTCGCCGTCGTGGATGAGCTGCACGATCGTCCGCTCGCCGCCCGGCCCCGGGCCCTCCGACTGCTTGCGCACGACGGTCGCGGCGATGCCGTTGCGGCGCAGCACCTCGGCGGTGCCGGAGGTGGCCAGCAGCTCGAAGCCGTGCTGGACCAGCTCGCGGGCCGGGAAGACCATCGCGCGCTTGTCGCGGTTGGCGACCGAGACGAACGCCCGCCCGCGGGTGGGCAGCGCGCCGTACGCGGCGGCCTGCGACTTGGCGTACGCCGTGCCGAAGACGCCGTCGATGCCCATGACCTCGCCGGTGGAGCGCATCTCCGGGCCGAGCACGGTGTCGACCCCGCGGCCGCGGATGTCGCGGAAGCGCGTCCACGGCAGCACGGCCTCCTTCACCGAGATCGGCGCGTCCAGCGGCAGCGTGCCGCCGTCGCCGGCGGCCGGCAGCATGCCCTCCGCACGCAGCTCGGCGACGGTGGCGCCGAGCGAGATGCGGGCGGCGGCCTTGGCCAGCGGCACGGCGGTGGCCTTGGAGGTGAAGGGGACGGTGCGCGAGGCGCGCGGGTTGGCCTCCAGCACGTAGAGGATGTCCCCGGCCAGCGCGAACTGGATGTTGATCAGTCCGCGGACGCCGACGCCGCGGGCGATGGCCTCGGTGGAGGTGCGCAGCCGCTTGATGTCGTGCCCGCCGAGGGTGATGGGGGGCAGCGCGCAGGCGGAGTCGCCGGAGTGGATGCCGGCCTCCTCGATGTGCTCCATGACGCCGCCGAGGTACAGCTCGTGGCCGTCGTAGAGCGCGTCGACGTCGATCTCGATGGTGTCGTCGAGGAACCGGTCCACGAGCACGGGATGTTCGGAGATGAGCCCGGCGTGCCGCTCCAGGTACGCGGCCAGCGCCGGCTCGTCGTAGACGATCTCCATGCCGCGCCCGCCGAGCACGTACGACGGGCGCACCATGACCGGGTAGCCGATCCCGGCGGCGATCCGCTTGGCCTCGGCGAAGGAGAACGCGGTGCCGTACTTCGGTGCCGGCAGCCCGGCGTCGGCGAGCACCCGGCCGAACGTGCCGCGGTCCTCGGCGGCGTGGATGGCCTCGGGCGACGTGCCCACGACCGGCACGCCGTTGTCCTTGAGCGCCTGCGCCAGGCCCAGCGGGGTCTGCCCGCCGAGCTGGACGAGGACGCCGGCGACCGGGCCCGCCTGGGTCTCGGCGTGCACGACCTCCAGCACGTCCTCCAGCGTCAGCGGCTCGAAGTACAGCCGGTCGGAGGTGTCGTAGTCGGTGGAGACCGTCTCCGGGTTGCAGTTGACCATCACCGTCTCGTACCCCGCCGCGCCGAGGGCGAAGGAGGCGTGGACGCAGGAGTAGTCGAACTCGATGCCCTGGCCGATGCGGTTGGGGCCGGAGCCGAGGATGATCACGGCGGGCCGCTCGCGCGGGGCGACCTCGGTCTCCTCGTCGTAGCTGGAGTACAGGTACGGGGTGCGGGCGGCGAACTCGGCGGCGCAGGTGTCGACCGTCTTGTAGACCGGGCGTACGCCCAGCGCATGCCGCACCTCGCGCACCACGTCCTCGCGCAGCCCGCGCACCCCGGCGATCTGGGCGTCGGAGAAGCCGTGCCGCTTCGCGTACGCGAGGAGCCCGGGGTCGAGGTGGTCCGCGCCGGCCAACTCGTCGGCGATCTCCTTGATCAGGAAGAGCTGGTCGACGAACCAGGGGTCGATCCGCGTCGCCTCGTGCACCTCCGCCTCCGTGGCGCCGGCCCGGATCGCGGCCATCACGGTGTTCAGCCGGCCGTCGGTGGGCACGGCCGCCCGCGCCAGCAGCCCGGCCTTCTCCTCGGGGCCGGGCGGCGGGCCCGCGAAGTCGAACGGGGCGCCCTTCTTCTCGACGGAGCGCAGCGCCTTGTTGAGCGCCTCGGTGAAGTTGCGGCCGATGGCCATGGCCTCGCCGACCGACTTCATGGTGGTGGTGAGCGTCGCGTCGGCGGCCGGGAACTTCTCGAACGCGAAGCGGGGCACCTTCACCACCACGTAGTCGAGCGTGGGCTCGAAGGACGCGGGGGTCTCGCGGGTGATGTCGTTGGGGATCTCGTCGAGGGTGTAGCCGACGGCCAGCTTCGCGGCGATCTTGGCGATCGGGAAGCCGGTGGCCTTGGAGGCGAGCGCCGAGGAGCGGGAGACGCGCGGGTTCATCTCGATGACGACGACCCGGCCGTCGGCGGGGTCGACCGCGAACTGGATGTTGCAGCCGCCGGTGTCGACGCCGACCTCGCGGATGACGGCGATGCCGATGTCTCGCAGGATCTGGTACTCGCGGTCGGTGAGCGTCATCGCCGGCGCGACGGTGACGGAGTCGCCGGTGTGCACGCCCATGGGGTCGAGGTTCTCGATGGAGCAGACGACCACGACGTTGTCGTGCTTGTCGCGCATCAGCTCCAGCTCGTACTCCTTCCACCCGAGGATGGACTCCTCCAGCAGCACCTCGGTGGTGGGCGAGAGCGCGAGCCCCTGGCCGGCGATGCGGCGCAGCTCCTCCTCGTCGTGGGCGAAGCCGGAGCCGGCGCCGCCCATCGTGAAGGAGGGGCGCACGACGACGGGGTAGCCGCCGAGGCCGTCGACGCCGGCCAGCACCTCGTCCATGGAGTGGCAGATCACCGAGCGGGCGGACTCGCCGTACCCGGTGCTGCGGCGGACCGCCGCGACGACCTCCTTGAACCGGTCGCGGTCCTCGCCCTTCTGGATGGCCGCGACGTTGGCGCCGATCAGCTCCACGCCGTACTTCTCCAGCACCCCCCCGTCGTGCAGCGAGACCGCGGTGTTGAGCGCGGTCTGCCCGCCGAGGGTGGGCAGCAGGGCGTCGGGGCGCTCGCGCGCGATGATCTTCTCGACGAACTCGGGGGTGATGGGCTCGACGTACGTGGCGTCGGCGATCTCCGGGTCGGTCATGATCGTCGCCGGGTTGGAGTTGACGAGGATGACCCGCAGGCCCTCGTCCTTGAGCACGCGGCACGCCTGGGTGCCGGAGTAGTCGAACTCGGCGGCCTGTCCGATGACGATCGGGCCCGAGCCGATGACCAGGACGGACCGGATGTCGGTGCGCTTAGGCACGCTGGGCTCCCTGTTCTGCCTGGGCGGCCGGCTCTGCCTGCTCCGCCTGCTCTGCCATGAGCCGGACGAAGCGGTCGAAGAGATACGCCGCGTCGTGCGGACCCGCGGCCGCCTCGGGGTGGTACTGGACGGAGAACGCCGGCCGGTCCAGGAGCCTGAGCCCCTCGACGACCCGGTCGTTGAGGCACACGTGGCTGACCTCGGCGCGCCCGTAGGGGGTGTCCGCGACGGTGTCGAGGGGCGCGTCCACGGCGAAGCCGTGGTTGTGCGCGGTGACCTCGACGCGGCCGGTGGCGCGGTCCTGGACGGGCTGGTTGATGCCCCGGTGGCCGTACTTCAGCTTGTACGTGCCGAAGCCCAGCGCGCGGCCGAGGAGCTGGTTGCCGAAGCAGATGCCGAACAGCGGGGTGCCGCGCTCCAGCACCGCGCGGACCACGGTGAGGTCGGCGGCGGCCGGGTCGCCGGGGCCGTTGGAGAGGAACACGCCGTCGGGCTGCACGGCGTAGACCTCCTCGACCGAGGCGGTGCCGGGCAGCACGTGCACCTCGATGCCGCGCTCGGCCATGCGCCGCGGCGTCATGCCCTTGATGCCCAGGTCCAGCGCGGCGACGGTGAAGCGCTTCGCGCCCACCGCGGGGACGACGTACGGCTCCCCGGTGGCGACCTCGGGCGCGAGGTCGGCGCCCGCCATCGGCTCCTGCACCCGCACCCGGGCGAGCATCGCCTCCGGGTCGGCGACCCGGTCGCCGGAGAAGATGCCGACGCGCATGGCGCCGCGCTCGCGCAGGTGGCGGGTGATCGCGCGGGTGTCGACGCCGGAGATGCCGACGACGCCCTGGCGGCGCAGCTCCTCGTCGAGGGAGCGGGTGGCGCGCCAGCTGGAGGGGACGCGGGCGGGGTCGCGGACGACGTAGCCGGAGACCCAGATGCGGGCGGACTCGGCGTCCTCGTCGTTGACGCCGGTGTTGCCGACGTGCGGGGCGGTCATGACGACGACCTGGCGGTGGTACGAGGGGTCGGTCAGGGTCTCCTGGTAGCCGGTCATGCCGGTGGAGAACACGGCTTCGCCGAACGTCTCCCCCGTCGCTCCGTAGGCCCGGCCGCGGAAGCTGCGGCCGTCCTCCAGGACGAGTACGGCGGGGCTCCCCTGGCCGGGGCGGGTTGCGCTCATCGCGGGCCTTCCGTGGTGGTGCCGTCTTCGGTGCTCGCGGCGGCGGCGCCGGCGCCGCGAGCGGGTTCCGCGGCCGGCCCGGCGAGCGCCGCCACCCAGGCGGCGTGCTCGGCGGCGCGCGCGGAGCGGAACCCGGAGTCGTACTCCGCGCCGCCGTGCTCCCAGGTGATCACCAGCAGGCCGCCCTCGGTGAGGACCTTGCCGGCGATGGCCTTGTCGAGCCGGGCGCCGCGCAGGTGCGCGGCGGGGACGAAGAAGTCCGTGGCCCCGGGGCGTACGACCGCGAGGCCCTGCTCGGTGAGGGTCAGCTCGACGCGGCTGCGTACGCCCAGTCCGTGCGCGACGATGCGGTCGAGCCACTGCCCGGCGGTGGTGGTGCCGTGGTAGCGGCCGGTCAGCGTCAGGCGCGCCGGGCCGGGCTCGTCGGGGATCCGAGGCAGGTCCGGAATGCCGGACTGGAGCTGGCCGCGCCACTTCCAGCCCTCGCGCATGAGCCAGTAGACCAGCGCGATGAACAGGAGCAGGCCGACGATCCAGCCGATGCGGGCCGCCCAGTCCGTCACGGGCTGCGACTGCCGTTCGTCGGCGAGCAGGGTGGCGAGCGTCACGCGGGCTCACCCCCGGCGAGGGTGGCCCGGCCGCGCAGGAACGTGTGCGTGACCCGGCCCGGCAGCTCGCGGTCCGCGTAGGGGGTGTTGCGGCTGCGGGAGACGAAGCGGTGCGGGTCCACCCGACCACGGTAGGCCGGATCGAGCAGGGTGAGGTTGGCGGGCTCGCCGGGGGCGACCGGGCGGCCGTGGCCGTCGAGGCGGCCGATGGCGGCGGGCCGGTGGGACATCCGGTCGGCGACGCCGGACCAGTCGAGCAGGCCGGTGTCGACCATCGTCTGCTGGACGACGGACAGCGCCGTCTCCAGGCCGACCATGCCCATGGCGGCGGCGGCCCACTCGCAGTCCTTGTCCTCCTGCGGGTGCGGGGCGTGGTCGGTGGCGACGCAGTCGATGGTGCCGTCGGCCAGCGCCTCGCGCAGCGCGCGCACGTCGGTCTCGGTGCGCAGCGGCGGGTTGACCTTGTAGACGGGGTCGTAGGAGCGGACCAGCTCGTCGGTGAGCAGCAGGTGGTGCGGGGTGACCTCGGCGGTGACGCGCCAGCCCTTGGACTTCGCCCAGCGCACGATCTCCACCGAGCCGGCGGTGGACAGGTGGCAGACGTGCACCCGCGAGTCGACGTGCGCGGCGAGCAGCACGTCGCGGGCGATGACCGACTCCTCGGCGGCGGCCGGCCAGCCGCCGAGGCCCAGCTCGGCGGAGACGACGCCCTCGTTCATCTGGGCGCCCTCGGTCAGCCGCGGCTCCTGCGCGTGCTGCGCGACGACGCCGTCGAACGCCTTCACGTACTCCAGCGCCCGGCGCATGATCACGGCGTCGTCGACGCACTTGCCGTCGTCGGAGAAGACGACGACGCCGGCCGCCGACTCGTGCATGGCGCCCAGCTCGGCGAGCTGCTTGCCCTCCAGGCCCACCGTGACCGCGCCGACGGGCTGCACGTCGCAGTAGCCGGACTCGCGGCCGAGCCGCCAGACCTGCTCGACGACGCCCGCGGTGTCGGCGACGGGGAAGGTGTTGGCCATCGCGTGCACGGCGGTGAAGCCGCCGCGGGCGGCGGCGCGGGTGCCGGTCAGGACGGTCTCGGAGTCCTCGCGGCCGGGCTCGCGCAGGTGGGTGTGCAGGTCGACCAGGCCGGGCAGCAGGACGTGCCCGGCGGCCTCGACGACCTCGGCGCCGTCGGCCGGCAGCGCCGCGCCGGGCTCGCCGACCGCGGCGATCGTCTCGCCGTCGACCAGTACGTCCCGCACCTCGCCGCCGAGGACCTGCGCGCCGCGGATCAGGGTCTTGCTCATCGGTCGGTCTCCTCGGTACGGGCGGTGGTCGGGGCGGACAGGGTGGCGGACGGGGCAGTGGACGTGCCCGCGGCGGGGGCCTCTCCCGGGGAGGCGCCGCCGAGCAGCAGGTAGAGCACGGCCATGCGGATGGACACGCCGTTGGCCACCTGCTCGACCGCGGTGCAGCGGGGCGAGTCGGCGACCTCGGCGGTGATCTCCATGCCGCGGTTCATCGGGCCCGGGTGCATGACGAGGGCGTGCTCGGGCATGCGCGCCATCCGGTCGCCGTCGAGGCCGTAGCGGCGGGCGTACTCGCGCTCGGTCGGGAAGAACGCGGCGTTCATCCGCTCCCGCTGCACCCGCAGCATCATCACGGCGTCGGACTTCGGCAGCACGGTGTCCAGGTCGTACGAGACCTCGCACGGCCAGGTCGCCACGCCGACCGGCACCAGCGTGGGCGGCGCGACGAGGGTGACCTGGGCGCCGAGGGTGTGCAGCAGGAGCACGTTCGAGCGGGCGACCCGGCTGTGCAGGATGTCCCCAACGACCGTAATCCGGCGGCCGTCGAGGCCGCCGCCCGTGCCGGGTTCGAGATGGCGGCGCATGGTGAAGGCGTCGAGGAGCGCCTGCGTGGGGTGCTCGTGGGTGCCGTCACCGGCGTTGACGACGGAGCCGTTGATCCAGCCGGAGGTGGCGAGCCGGTGCGGGGCGCCGGAGTCGTGGTGGCGGATGACGACGGCGTCCGCGCCCATCGCCTCCAGGGTCAGGGCGGTGTCCTTCAGCGACTCGCCCTTGGAGACGGACGAGCCCTTGGCGGAGAAGTTGATGACGTCGGCGGAGAGCCGCTTGGCGGCGGCCTCGAAGGAGATGCGGGTGCGGGTGGAGTCCTCGTAGAAGAGGTTCACCACCGTGCGGCCGCGCAGGGTGGGCAGCTTCTTGATGGGCCGGTCCGCGATCCGGGCCAGTTCCTCGGCGGTGTCGAGGATCAGCACGGCGTCGTCGCGGGACAGGTCGGCGGCCGAGATGAGATGGCGCTTCACTGGGTGCTCCGGGGTGTCGGGGGGTGCGGCGGTTCGCGCACGGCGGGTCACGGGGGCGTCTGCCCTGGTGACCCGCCGGGGCGGGGCGGGCGTCCTACTTGGAGCCGAGCAGCACGGCGTCGCGGCCGTCCTGCTCGGTGAGCTGGACGCGGACCGTCTCCCGCAGCGACGTGGGGAGGTTCTTGCCGACGTAGTCGGCGCGGATGGGCAGCTCGCGGTGGCCGCGGTCGACGAGGACGGCGAGCTGCACGGCGCGCGGTCTGCCGATGTCGTTCAGCGCGTCGAGCGCCGCGCGGATGGTGCGGCCGGAGAAGAGCACGTCGTCCACGAGCACGACCAGCCGGCCGTCGATCCCCTCCGCCGGGATGTCCGTGCGGGCCAGCGCGCGGGGCGGGCCCATGCGCAGGTCGTCGCGGTACATGGTGATGTCGAGCGAGCCGACGCCCGAGTGGCCGAACTTCCTGCCGGTGATTTCTTCGAGCTTCGCGGCGAGCCGGTGGCCGAGCCACACGCCGCGGGTCGGAATGCCCAGGAGCACCACGTCGTGGGCGCCCTTGGTGCGCTCCACGATCTCGTGGGCGATGCGGGTCAGCACCCGCTGGATGTCCGGCGCCTCCAGGACGGGCCGGGCCGGGTCAGGGCTGCCGGTGTCATGCGTGTCCATACGGAAAGGACCCCCTTCCCCGCCTCACGGGACGGGCGTTAAAGGACGTCAGGTCCCCTCTACCTTAGCAGCGCGGCAGGACAGCCCCGGCGCCGGGCTCCCGGCGCCCCGCCGCCGCGGGAGTACCACCCTGATGGGTGGCGGCCGGATGAATCTTCCGCTTGACGAAGCCAAGTTACGCTGCGTAACCTCACAATGAGTTACCAGACTGTCGTCCGGGGAGCCATATGTCCAGCGAATACGCCAAACAGCTCGGGGCCAAGCTCCGGGGCATCCGTACCCAGCAGGGCCTCTCACTGCACGGCGTGGAGGAGAAGTCCCAGGGGCGCTGGAAGGCCGTCGTCGTCGGGTCGTACGAGCGCGGGGACCGTGCGGTCACCGTGCAGCGCCTGGCGGAGCTGGCGGACTTCTACGGGGTGCCGGTGCAGGAGCTTCTCCCGGGTTCGGCGCCCGGCGGGGCGGCGGAGCCGCCGCCGAAGCTCGTGCTGGACCTGGAGCGCCTGGCCCAGATCCCCGCCGAGAAGGCGGGCCCCCTGCAGCGTTACGCGGCGACGATCCAGAGCCAGCGCGGGGACTACAACGGCAAGGTCCTCTCGATCCGCCAGGACGACCTGCGCACGCTCGCGGTGATCTACGACCAGTCGCCGTCGGTGCTGACCGAGCAGCTGATCGGCTGGGGCGTCCTGGACGCCGACGCCCGCCGTGCGGTCGTGGTCCACGAGGACGCCTGACCCGCACCCCACCAGCAGAAACGTGCCGCCGTCGGCGGAGCGGGCCCCGGGGCGGGGCCCGCCCCCCCGTCGGCGGTGTGCGTGGCGGGGCGAGGCGGACCGGCTAGTCCGTCTCCGGGGCGGCCTCGCCGCTCGGCCCGCCGTCCCGGCGCAGCCGCGGCTTCAGCTCCTGCAGCCGCCCCAGCAGCCCGTTGACGAAGCCGGGCGAGTCGTCCGTGGAGAACTCCTTCGTCAGCTGCACCGCCTCGTCGATCGCCACCGCGTCCGGGGTCTCGTCCTCCCAGATCAGCTCGTACGCCCCCAGCCGCAGGATGCTGCGGTCCACGACCGGCATCCGGTCCAGGGTCCAGCCGACCGCGTACGAACCGAGCAGCTCGTCGATGCGGGCGGCGTGCTCCGCGTAGCCCTCGACGAGCCGCCGCGTGAAGTCGCCGACCGGCGGCTGGCGGGGGTCGGTCAGGCCCAGCCGGATCCAGTCCTGCAGCACCTGCCCCGCCGGCGCGCCGCGCTGGTCGGACTCGAAGATGATCTGGAACGCGCGCTTGCGAGCCGTGTTCCGTGCGGCCACGTCAGCCGCTCACGCGGCCGAGGTACTCGCCGGAGCGGGTGTCGACCTTGATCTTCTCGCCGGTGGAGATGAACAGCGGGACCTGGATGGAGAAGCCCGTCTCCAGCTCGGCCGGCTTGGTGCCGCCGGTGGAGCGGTCGCCCTGCACGCCCGGGTCGGTCTGGGCGACGGTCAGCTCGACGGCCGCGGGCAGCTCGACGTACAGCGGCGTGCCCTCGTGCAGCGCCACAGTCGTGTCGAAGCCCTCCAGCAGGTAGTTGGCGGTGTCGCCGACGGTCTTGGGGTCGACGTGCAGCTGGTCGTACGTCTCCATGTCCATGAAGACGAAGTACTCGCCGTCCTTGTACGAGAACTGCATGTCCCTTCGGTCGACGGTGGCCGTCTCGACCTTCACCCCGGCGTTGAACGTCTTGTCGACGGTCTTGCCGGAGAGCACGTTCTTCAGCTTCGTACGGACGAATGCAGGGCCCTTGCCGGGCTTGACGTGCTGGAACTCGACGACGGACCAGAGCTGGTCGCCGTCGAGCTTGAGCACCAAGCCGTTCTTGAGGTCGTTCGTGGTGGCCACGTCGCGAAATCTCCTGGACTGCGTGGACGACCGAGGAGGCCCGGATTCGCCTGCGACCCGGCCGGGGTCAGAGCGCGAGCAGTTCCTTGGTCGTGATGGTAAGTAGCTCGGGACCGCCGTCCGCCTGCGAGCGGACGACGAGCGTGTCGTCGATCCGGACCCCGCCCCGGCCGGGGAGATGGACTCCCGGCTCGACGGTGACCGGCACACGAGCGTCCAGTTTACCCATCGACGCCGGGGCCAGCCGCGGGTCCTCGTCGATTTCCAGTCCGACCCCGTGCCCGGTGAACGGCCCGACCCCGTCGCCGTGGCCGGCGGCGGTGAGCACCTGCCGCGCCGCCCGGTCCACGTCGCGGTACTCCACGCCCGGCGTCAGCGCCTCCCGGCCGGCCCGCTGGGCGGCGAAGACCAGGTCGTACAGCTCGATCTGCCAGTCGTCCGGGGCGGTGCCGACGACGAAGGTGCGGCCGATCTCGCAGCGGTAGCCGCGGTAGCGCGCGCCCAGGCAGACGGTGAGGAAGTCGCCCTCCTCCACCCGCCGGTCCGTGGGCACGTGCCCGGCACGGCCGGCGTGCGGCCCGGTGCCCACGGCGGTGGGGAACGCCGGACCCTCGGCGCCGTGGTCGACCAGCCGCCGCTCCAGCTCCAGCGCCAGGTGCCGTTCGGTGCGGCCCACGAGGATCGACTCCAGCAGTTCGCCGAGCGCCTGGTCGCCGATCTCGGCGGCGATCCGCAGGCAGGCGATCTCCTCGTCGTCCTTGACGAGCCGCTGCTGCTCCACGGCGCGGGCCAGGTCGGTCAGCGCGAGCCGCGGCGCGACGGACGCCAGGGCGCGGTGCCGGGCCACCGTCAGGTGGTGCTCCTCGACGGCCAGCGCGGTGGCGGCGCCGACGGCGGCGAGCCCGGTGGCCGCGACCGCGGCGTCGCCGTCGGGGCCGCCGAGGGAGTGGACGCGCAGGTCGTCGGGCTGCGGGGCGCCGGCCGGGTCCTGCGCGGGGTCGCCGGGCCGGACGAGCAGGTCCTCGCCGGCGCCGAGCAGCAGGACGGACCGCGGCGGGGCGCAGCCGGTGAGATAGCTGATGTTCGCCGGCCGGGAGACGAGCACGGCGTCGCTGCCGGCCGCCTCGCAGTGGGAGCGCAGTCGGGTACGGCGGGCAGCGTGCACCTCGGGCATGCCCCGAGCCTAGGGCGCCCGGGCGTCCGGGGCCGCCCGAGCGCGTCCGTACGGGCACGGCGCCCGCCGGGCGGCGGCCGGGTGCGGCCCCGGGGCTACCAGGCCGGCGGGCTCGCCAGGCTGCGGCCCACGACCTCGTCGAGCATCCGGACCGTGGCGGGCACGTCGTGGCGCGAGTTGTCGATGATGGGCAGGCCGGACCCGTACCAGCCGGCCATCCGGCCGTGGATGCGGGCGACCTCCTCGTCCGCCAGCCGCCGGTTGCCGGTGCGTGCGGCGTTGCGGGCGAGAACGGACTCCAGGCCCGGCAGCAGCACCACGGGCAGCAGCCCGGGGCCGACGTGCCGCTTCCAGCCGCCGAGGCCGACCACCGGGCGGTCGGGGAAGACCGCGTCGTCCAGGATGCAGGAGATGCCGTTGGCCAGGAAGTTGCGGGCGGCGAAGCCGCAGGTGCGGCGGGCCAGCCGGTACTGCGCCTCGGAGTGGTCCGTCCAGCCGGCCTGCGGGTCGGCGAACCCGGCCCGCACCCACTCGCGCACGTCGTCGAGGCTGATGTGCGCGGTCGGCGCCCGGCGGGTGTCCGCCCAGTGCCGGGCCACGGTGGTCTTGCCGGCCCCGGCCGGGCCGATGAGCAGCACCGCCACCGTCGGCGGCGGTGCACCGTGCGGCATGCGCGCGGGCGGCGGGCTGGGCAGGGTGACCGGGCCGCCGACCGGGAGCTTCAGATGGCCGGTCGTCTCCACCGCGTCGTGCGGCCCGGCCGCCGGCGGCGGGCCGCCCGGCCCAGGTCTGCCCTGGGGCGGCTGCGGAACCCCCACTGCGTGCTGCATCCCGTGCACCCTCGCTCTGTCACCCGTCACGTCCCGGCACCCCGGCTGGTCATGGCCGTACGGCCGTCCGGGGCCCGTAGCCCCGCACGGTACCCGTACGACCCGCCGCGGTGGGAACGATCCTGCCAGGAGCCGCGCGCGACCCTAGTCCCAGGTGTGGTTTCCGCCGAGGAGAAGGGTGTGCTCCAGCACGTCCTCCATCGGATCGTCGATCTGCCCGGTGCGCAGCAGCGCGAAACTCGATCCGCTCGTGACCGTGCCGTTGTAGTGCTCGTCGGCGGCCGCGACGCCGGCCGGCAGCACCACGCCCGCCGGCGCCGCGGCCACCGCGACCGCCACCCGTGCCCAAACCCGCATCCGTGCTCCTCCTCGTCGTCGTTTCTGACGGGGGCTCAGCCGCCCCTCCCCTCCTATCCGCGGCGGGCACGGTGAGGTTACGGCTTCGTACCGAGGAAGATCCGGAACTCCGGCGTCTGGTAGCGGCGTTCCTGTTCGACGGCCCGTGCCGGGCGGGCGTCCGGGGCGGGTGCGCCGGTTCAGGAGGAGGTCAGCTGCTCGGCCAGCGCGCGCAGCGCCAGCCGGTACGAGCCGAGGCCGAAGCCCGCGACCGTGCCGGAGGCCACCGCGGCGATCACCGAGGTGTGCCGGAACTCCTCCCGGGCGTGCGGGTTGGAGATGTGCACCTCGATCAGCGGCGCCGTGCGCTGCGCCGCCGCGTCCCGCATCCCGTACGAGTAGTGCGTGAAGGCACCGGGGTTGATCACCACCGGCAGCCGGCCGTCCGCGGCCTCGTGCAGCCAGCGGATCATCTCGCCCTCGTCGTTGGTCTCCCGTACGTCGACCTCGAACCCCAGCTCCTTGCCGAGCGTCGTGCACTGCTCGACGAGCCCGGCGTACGACGTGGCGCCGTAGACGTCGGGCTCGCGGGAGCCGAGGCGGCCCAGGTTCGGCCCGTTGAGCACCAGCACGCGCGTCATGCGGCGCCCTCCTCGGCGCCCGCCGCGATCTCGGCGTGCGCGGCGAGCAGCATCGCCGGGTCGGGTCCCTCCAGCACGGCGGGCTTGGCCAGCCCGTCGAGGACGATGAAGCGCAGCACGTCGCCGCGGGTCTTCTTGTCGACCTTCATCGTCTGCAGCAGCTTGGGCCACTGGTCGCCGCGGTACGTCACGGGCAGCCCGAGGGCGCGGAGCACCGCGCGGTGCCGGTCGGCGGTGGCGTCGTCGAGGCGGCCGGCGATGCGGCCCAGCTCGGCGGCGAAGACCATGCCGACCGAGACGGCCGCGCCGTGCCGCCACGTGTAGCGCTCGTTCTTCTCGATCGCGTGGCCGAGGGTGTGCCCGTAGTTGAGGATCTCCCTGCGGCCCGACTCCTTGAGGTCCGCGGAGACCACCTCGGCCTTGACCCGGATCGCCCGCTCGACCAGCTCGGCGGTGTGCGCACCGGCGGGGCTGCGGGCGCCCTCCGGGTCGGCCTCGATCAGCTCCAGGATCGCCGGGTCGGCGATGAAGCCCGCCTTGACGACCTCGGCGAGGCCGGAGACGTAGTCGTGGACGCCGAGGGAGTCCAGCGCGGCGAGGTCGCACAGCACCCCGGCCGGCGGGTGGAAGGCGCCGACGAGGTTCTTGCCCTCCGCGGTGTTGATGCCGGTCTTGCCGCCGACCGCCGCGTCCACCATGCCGAGCACGGTCGTCGGCACCGCGACCCAGCGCACGCCGCGCAGCCAGGTCGCGGCCACGAACCCGGCGAGGTCCGTGGTGGCGCCGCCGCCGACGCCGACGACGGCGTCGCTGCGGGTGAAGCCGGACTGGCCGAGGGCCCGCCAGCAGTAGGCGGCGACCTCGGCGGTCTTCGCCTCCTCGGCGTTCGGCACCTGGATGAGGACGGCCTCGTACCCCTCGCCGGCCAGGTCCGCGCGCAGCCCCTCGCCGGTCTCGGCGAGCGCCTGCGGCACGATGACCGCGACGCGCTTGGCCCGCTCGCCGAGCAGCCGGGGCAGCTCGCCGAGGAGCCGCCGGCCGACGACGGCCTCGTACGGGTCCGTGCCGGCGGTGCCGCCGACGCGGATGCGGGTGACCTCGGCCCCTTCGGCGCTCGGTGTCATGCGGGGTGGCTCTCCAATGCTGCGAGTACGAGCTGGGCGACCTCGTCCGGCGTGCGGCCGGCGGTGGTGACGGTCGCGCGGGCGACCTCGGTGTAGTGCGGGCGGCGCTGTTCCATCAGGGCGCGCCACTGCTGGCGCGGGTTGACGGCGAGCAGCGGGCGCGGGACGTCGAGCCCGACGCGCTTGACGGCGTCGGCCAGTTCGACGTCGAGGAAGACGACGCGGTGCGCGGCGAGCAGCTCGCGGGTGCCGGTGTCCATGACGGCCCCGCCGCCAAGGGCCAGCACGCCGGGGTGCTCGGCGAGCGCGGCGCGTACGGCGGCGCGCTCCAGGGCGCGGAAGACGGGCTCGCCGTCGTCGTAGAAGATGTCGGGGATGGGCTTGCCGGCGGCCTTCTCGACGTCCTCGTCGGTGTCGCGGACGGTGGTGCCGAGACGGGCGGCGAGTACGGCGCCGACGGTGGACTTGCCGGCGCCCGGCGGGCCGACGAGCACGACGGCGGGGCCGTCCGCGGGCCCTGCGCCGGCTGCGCTGGCTGCGCTGGCTTCGGTCTCTGCGGTGTCCGGGCGCTCGGGGCCCGCGGTGCTGCTGCTCATCGGATGGCCAGATTCTCCAGGTAGCCGCGGATGTTGCGGGCGGTCTCGGTGACGCTGTCGCCGCCGAACTTCTCCGCCACCGCGTCGGCCAGCACCAGCGCCACCATCGCCTCCGCCACGATGCCCGCCGCGGGCACCGCACAGACATCGGAGCGCTGGTGGTGCGCCTTGGCCGCCTCACCGGTGACGACATCCACCGTGGCCAGCGCCCGCGGCACCGTCGCGATCGGCTTCATCGCCGCCCGCACCCGCAGCCGCTCACCCGTGCTCAGCCCGCCCTCGGTACCCCCGGAACGGCCCGAAGACCGCCGGATCCCCTCCTCGGTACCGACGATCTCGTCATGGGCCTGCGAACCGGGCACCCGCGCCAGCCCGAAGCCGTCGCCCAGCTCCACGCCCTTGATGGCCTGGATCCCCATCAACGCCCCCGCCAGCCGGGAATCGAGCCGGCGGTCCCAGTGCACATGCGAGCCCAGACCGACCGGCACGCCGTACGCCACCACCTCGACCACGCCCCCGAGCGTGTCGCCGTCCTTGTGCGCCTGATCGATCTCGGCCACCATCGCCTCGCTCGCCCCGGCGTCCAGACAGCGCACGGGATCGGCATCCAGCCGCTCCACGTCCGCCGGCACCGGCACACTGCCGTACGGCGCCTTCGCCCCGCCCAGCTCCACAACGTGCGAGACCACCTCGATCCCGGCGGTCTCCTTCAGGTACGAGCGGGCCACTGCGCCGAGCGCGACGCGGGCCGCCGTCTCCCGGGCGGAGGCACGCTCAAGGATGGGGCGTGCATCCGTCACGTTGTACTTCTGCATGCCGGCCAGGTCGGCGTGGCCGGGGCGGGGCCGGGTCAGCGGCGCGTTGCGGGCGATGCCCTCCAGCACGGCCGGATCCACCGGATCGGCCGCCATCACCGTCTCCCACTTCGGCCACTCGGTGTTCCCGACCATGACCGCCACCGGAGAACCCAACGTCAACCCGTGCCGCACCCCGCCGATGAAGCTGACCTCGTCCCGCTCGAACTTCATCCGCGCCCCGCGGCCGTACCCCAGCCGGCGGCGGGCGAGATGGTCGGCGACCAGGTCAGTGGTCACCGGCACCCCCGCGGGCAGGCCCTCTAGCGTCGCGACCAGTGCCGGACCGTGCGACTCCCCTGCCGTCAGCCAGCGCAACCTGCTCAACGGTGCTCCCTCGTCCGTGCGGTGTCCTCGCCTCGATCCTCCCACGCCGCGGTGTCCGCACCTGCCCTGGTCCACAGTCTGGACGGGGTGACAGGCAGCTTCTTGCGCCCCCTTCCCGCGCCCGCCAGGGGGCCCGCCGGGAGGTCCGGGGGCAGGCCGGTCGGGCCAGGCGGGGTCAGACGGCGCGGGAGCCGAGCGCGGCCTCGCCGGCCGCGCGCATGGCCGCCAGCGGCGCGCGGGCGACGCCCGTCATCTGCTCGACCTGCAGCACCGCCTGGTGCACCAGGAGGTCGAGACCTCCGACGACTGTGCCGCCGTGCGTGGCCCAGGCCCCGGCAAGGGAGGTCGGCCACGGCTCGTAGAGCACGTCGAAGAGGGCGCCCGGGCGGTCCGGGACCTCGGCGGCGAGGGCGTCGGTGGCGCCGGCCGGGGTGGTGGCGACGACCAGCGGCGCGCCGAAGGCGGCGGCGGCCTCCGACCAGTCGGCGCAGCGCACCGGGACGCCGAGCCGCTCCCCCCACTGCTCCATCTCGGTCGCGCGGGCGGCGGAGCGGACGTACGCCGTGACCTCCCCCGTGCAGACGGTGGCGAGGGCGGCGAGCGCGGAGGAGGCGGTGGCGCCGGCGCCGAGGACGGCGGCGCGCTCGGCCTTCTCGATGCCGCGTTCGCGCAGCGCCGCGACCATGCCCGGGATATCGGTGTTGTCGCCGAAGCGGCGGCCGTCGTCGTGCAGGACGACGGTGTTGACGGCCTCGACCGCGCGCGCGGTCGCGCTGACCTCGTCGAGCAGCGGGATCACCGCGCGCTTGAGCGGCATGGTCAGCGAGAGCCCGGCCCACTCCCCCGGCTGAAGGCTGTCGAGGAAGCCGGACAGCCGCCGCTCGTCGACCTCGTAGCGGCCGTACGTCCAGCCGGACAGGCCCAGCTCGCCGTACGCGGCGCGGTGCAGCACCGGCGACAGCGAGTGGGCGATGGGCGAGCCGAGGACCGCCGCGCGCCGGGGCTGGGCCATCAGTCGCCCTCCTCGCGCTGCTTCTTGTTGAACTCCGCGACGTTCCGGTCGTGCTCCTCCTTGCTGGCGGTGAAGCGCGTGTCGCCCTCCTCGACGGTGACGAAGTACAGCCAGTCGCCCTCGGTCGGGGCGAGCGCGGCGTTGAGGGCCCGCTCGCTGGGGTTGTCGATGGGCGCGGGCGGCAGGCCGGCGTGGAGGTAGGTGTTGTACGGCGAGTCGAACTGCGTGTCCTGGTTGGAGATGTTCAGGTTCGACTCGCCCTTGGCGTAGTTGATGGTGGAGTCGAACTGGAGCATGCCGTTGGTGGCGGTGTTGTCCGGCTTCAGCCGGTTGTAGATGACCCGGGAGACCTTGCCGAACTCCTCCTTCGACTGCCCCTCGGCCTCGATGAGGCTGGCGATGGTGAGGATCTCGTACGGGGTCATGCCCGTCTTGTCCGCCTTCTCGGCGAGACCGATCTCGGTGTACTTGGCCTTGGCCCGCTCGACCATCTCGCGCAGCACCTTCTTGGGGTCGGTGCCCTCGGCCGCGGAGTAGCTGGACGGCCACAGGAAGCCCTCGGGGTTGCCCTCCGCCCAGTCGGGCAGGCCGAGGCCGCCCTTCTCGGCGATCTTGGCGGTGGTGTCCTTCTCAAGCCCGAGGTGCTCGTCGATCATCGCGTAGACGGCGGTCGCGCGCCGGCCCTCGGGGATGACGAGCGCGTTGGCGGCCTCCGGGCTCAGCATCATCTCGACGGCGGCCGCGCCGGACATCTCCTTGTGCAGGGAGTACGAGCCGGGGTGGAGCAGTTTGTCGCCGGCGGCGTTCACGAACGCCTGGACGCTCTGGACCACGCCCTTGTCCTTGAGGATGCTCCCCATCTGCGTGATGGTCGCGCCCTCGGGGATCTCCACGGTCACGTTGCCGTGGCCCTCGCCCGCGTAGTCGGCGGGGGCGCCGAAGCGGTCGCTCCAGAAGTTGTAGCCGACGTAGCCGAGGCCGCCGAGGCCGGCGGCGATCACGAGGGCGACGACGAGGCAGGCGCAGCCGTTGCGGCGCTTGGCGCCGCGGCGCTCGCGGCCCGGGCCGCGGCCGGCGCTCCCGCCGCGGCCGCGGCGGCCCTCGCGGG
>NZ_BAAAPF010000063.1:0-25116 GCF_039531005.1 Streptomyces synnematoformans | reverse complement strand
CGCCGCGGCGACCGCGGCCGGCACGTCGCCGGCCGACTCCCCGGCGCGCTCGGCCCAGGGCCGTACCCCCGTGGCGCGCACCGAGCGCGGCGGCGCGTACCCCGGGTCCGCCGCCCGCGCCACCCCGGCGGCGACGTCCATGATCTCCGCGGGCGTACGGTAGTTGACTCCCAGCGTGAGGTGCTCGAAGCGCTTGTCCACGTACGGGCCGAGGATCGCCTCCCACGATCCGCAGGCCCCCGGCTCCGCCGTCTGCGCCGGGTCCCCGACCAGCGTCATGGACCGGGTCGGGCAGCGCCGCATCAGCAGCCGCCACGCCATCGGGGACAGCTCCTGCGCCTCGTCGACGATGATGTGCCCGAAGGTCCAGGAGCGGTCCGCCGCCGCCCGCTCGGCCGCCGTCCGGTGGTCGGCCTCCTCCTGGCGGTCGGCCAGCCGCTCGGCGTCGATGAGGTCGTGCGCCGCCAGCACCTCCGCCTCGTCGTCGTCGCGGTCCTCGAACTCCTGGGTGCGCGAGCCGTACGACATCTCCAGCACGCCCTGCGCGTACGCGATCCGCTCCTGCCGCTCCGCCTCCGCCCGCGCCCGCGCCGCCGCCTGCGCCGGGCCGTCGTCCCCGAGCAGCTCCGCCGCCTCGTCCAGCAGCGGCACGTCGGCCGGCGTCCAGGGGCCCTCGGCGCGGCGGATCAGCTCCGCGTCCGCCGCGGGCAGGTGCACCGGCTCGGCGAGGAAGTCCGCGACCAGCTCCTGGGGCGTCAGCAGCGGCCACAGCCCGGCGATGGCCGCGTGCACGTCCTCGTTCGCGGCGACCGCCTTGCCGAGCTGGGCGACGTCGTCCGGGCCGAGCAGGTTCTCGTCGCCGAACGGGTCGTCGCCGAGCTGCTCGGTGAGCTGCCGGGTCAGCCCGTCGATGACGTTGAACGCGAAGTGCGGCTGGGCCGCGTTGTGCGGCAGCCCGGTGTCCCGGGCGCGCCGGCGGGCCGCGTTCGCCAGCCAGTGGTCGAGGTGCAGCTCGCCGTCCTCGTGCGGGATGACGACCGTCTCCTCCGGCAGCCGCTGCCGGTCTTCGAGGTACGCGGCGAGCGCGCCGGCCATCGCCGTGCCGCCCTTGACCGCCGCGGCCGCGGGGGTGTCGGTGCCGGTGGCGCTGACGCCGGGGAACAGTTCGCCGGGGGTGGCCAGCAGCACGCCGGTCTCGCCGAGTGCGGGCAGCACCTCGGAGATGTAGCCGAGGAAGGCGGGGCCCGGGCCGACGATGAGCACGGCGCGGCGGGCGAGCTGCTCGCGGTGCGCGTAGAGCAGGTACGCGGCGCGGTGCAGGGCCACGGCGGTCTTGCCGGTGCCGGGGCCGCCCTCGACGACGAGGACGCCCGAGCGCGGGGCGCGGATGATGCGGTCCTGGTCGGCCTGGATGGTCTGCACGATGTCGTGCATCCGGCCGGTGCGGGCGGCGTCGAGGGCGGCGAGCAGCACCGCGTCGGCGTCGGCGCCCTCCAGGCCGGTGCGCTCGGGGTCGGCGAGGTCGAGGATCTCGTCGTGCAGGGCCGTGACCCGCGGGCCGCCGGCGTCGCCCGCGGTGGAGATGTGCCGCCGTCGGCGCAGCCCCATGGGTGTGTGGCCGGTGGCGAGATAGAAGGGGCGCGCCACGTCGGCGCGCCAGTCGACGACGAGCGGCGTGCGCTCCTCGTCGTCGGCGCGCATCCCGATGCGGCCGATGTGGTGGTCGCGGCCGTCGCGGAAGCTCAGCCGGCCGAAGCACAGGCCGTGCTCGCCGGCGTTGAACGCGGCCAGCAGCCCGGACTGTTCGGCCACCAGGACGTCCCGCTCCAGCTTGGCCTGCAGGGTGTTCCCCCCGTCCTGGGCCAGGGCGGCGCGCACCCCCGCCGCCGCGTCCTCGCGCAGCTCGGCGAGGCGCCGGTGGAGCAGGTCGAGGAATTCCTGCTCGCGCCGCATTTCCTCGTTCGGCACGTCGTTTGACAATTCAGCTCCCGCACGGATAGAATGCCCGCATCACGCTTTCCTCCAGCGCCAGTTCACGGTTCAGCGTTCACGACTAGCGTGCACGACTGAGGAATTCGCGCAGAGAATTCCTCATCATAGCAATGCCGAGGCTCCGACCGAATGCGGCGGAGTCTTCTTTCTGTGCGCGCAGGTTACGCTCGGAGGCATGAGCACTGCAGACACCCCCGAAGACGTGGCGCACCTGCTGGTGCGCTGCCTGGAGGCGGAGGGCGTGACGCACGTCTTCGGCGTGCCGGGCGAGGAGAACATCCGCTTCGTCGACGCCGTCAACGCCTCCCCGTCCATCGAGTACGTCCTCGTGCGCCACGAGCAGGGCGCGTCGTTCATGGCGGAGATGTACGGCCGTATCACCGGCCGCGCGGGGGTGTGCTCCGCGACCCTCGGCCCGGGGGCCATCAACCTGCTGCTCGGCGTCGCCGACGCGCACACCAACAGCACCCCGGTGGTCGCGCTCGCCGCGCAGGGCGGGCTGGACCGGGTGCACAAGGAGTCGCACCAGGTCATCGATCTGCCCGCGATGTTCGCCCCGGTGACCGACTGGTCGCAGCAGGTCCGCGCCGCCGGCGCGGTGCCGGAGATGGTGCGGCAGGCGTTCAAGACCGCGCAGAGCGAGCGGCCGGGCGCGGTGTTCCTCGCGCTGCCCGAGGACCTGGAGGGCGCCGTCCCCGACCCGCCGCTGAACCCGCTGCCCATCAACCGGCCCCGCCCCGAGGCCCCGTCCCCCGCGCAGCTGGAGCGGGCCGCCGAGGTGCTCGCGGGCGCCGCCCGCCCCATCCTGCTGGCCGGCCACGGCGCCACCCGGTCCGGCGCCACGGACGCCCTGGTCCGCTTCTCCGAGCGGCTCGACATCCCGGTGGCGACGACCTTCAACGGCAAGGGCGTCTTCCCCGACGACCACCCCAACGCACTCGGCGCCGTCGGCTTCATGCGCCACGACTACACCAACTTCGGCTTCGACAACGCCGACGTGCTCATCTGCGTCGGGTACGAGCTGCAGGAGTTCGACCCGGTCAAGATCAACCCGCAGGGCGACAAGAAGATCCTGCACCTGCACCACTTCCCGGCCGAGGTCGACTCCCACTACCCGGTCGCGGTCGGCGTGCTCGGCGACCCCTGCGCCGCGCTCGACGGCCTCGCGGACGCCGTCGGCCGTACCTTCCACGGCGACGGCCGGCTCATCCGCGGGCTGCTCGCCGAGGAGCTGGCGCACGGCCGCCGCAACTCCGCCTTCCCGCTCGCCCCGCAGCGTGTCGTCGCCGACGTCCGCGAGGCGCTCGGCCGCGAGGACGTGGTGCTGGTCGACACCGGCGCCGGCAAGATGTGGATGGCGCGGCTCTACCCCACGTACGAGCCCAACACCTGCCTGATCTCCAACGGGCTGTCCACCATGGGATTCGCCGTGCCCGGCGCGATCGGCGCCAAGCTCGCCCGGCCCGAGGCGCAGGTGCTCGCGATGACCGGCGACGGCGCGTTCCTCATGAACTCCCAGGAGCTGGAGACCGCCGTCCGCGAGGGCATCCCGATGACCGTGCTCGTCCTCGTCGACGACGAGTACGGGCTGATCACCTGGAAGATGGAGCTGGAGATGGGGCGCCACTCCCACACCCGCTTCGCCAACCCGGACCTGGTGACGTACGCGGAGAGCTTCGGCGCCCGCGGGCACACGGTGAAGTCCGCCGACGAGCTGCTGCCCGTGCTGCGCGACGCCCTCGCCCACGACGGCGTGGACGTCGTCTCCTGCCCCGTCGACTACACCGAGAACCTGCGCCTGACCGACCGGCTCGGCGCACTCCAGGGCCCGTTCTGACCGGCCCCGCCGCGGTGGTCCTCAGCCGGCCGGGCTGAGGATCACCGAGCGGGTGAGGTGGCGCGGCTCGTCCGGGTCCAGCCCGCGGGCGTCGGCCAGCGCCACCGCCAGCCGCTGCGCCCGGACCAGCTCGGCCAGCGGGTCGAGCCCGCCGGTGACCCACAGGGCGCCGGTGGCGTGCACCTCGTCCTCCAGGCCCGCGGGCGCGTCGCCGATCATCCAGGTGGCCGTGCCCGCGGTGGTGATGCTGATCGGCCCGTGCCGGTACTCCATCGCCGGGTACGACTCGGTCCACGCGAGCGCCGCCTCGCGCATCTTCAGCGCCGCCTCGTTCGCCAGCCCCACGGTCCAGCCGGCGCCGAGGAAGGTGAACTGCCGGGCTGCCAGCAGCCCCTGCGGCAGCGGCTCGACGAGGGCCAGCTCCGCGTCCTCCACCGCCGTCGCCGGCTGCACCCCGAGATGGGCGCGGAGCAGGGTCAGCGCGGTGGTCGCGAAGCGGGTCTGCACCACGGAGCGCTCGTCGGCGAAGTCCAGCACGACGGTGTCGTCCGCCGCCCTGGCCGCCGGCACGGCGCCGTCGGCGACGACCGCGGTGGTGTGCACCGAGCCGCCCAGCGCGGACAGCAGCCGCAGCACCTCGGTGGTGGTCCCGGAGCGGGTCAGCGCCAGCACCCGGTCGTACGCCCGGCCGGCCGGGAAGCCGGAGGCGGGGAAGGCGTCCGTCTCGCCGTGGCCGGCCTCCTCGCGCAGCGCGGCGTACGCCTGCGCCATGAAGTAGGAGGTGCCGCAGCCGACGACGGCGACCCGCTCGCCGGGCCGCGGCAGCCGCTCCCCGAGCGCCCCAGCCAGCCCGCTCGCCCGGCGCCAGCACGCGGGCTGATCGGCCAGCTCAGCGGCTACGTACGTCATCTCCATCGCCCCGCCCTGTGTGAGAACCGTTGTTCAATCGTGCATGCTAAGGCAGAATTCCAAGCATCTTCAAGCATCGCTAGTGGGAGGATACGGGGTGAACCAGCACGAACGGCACGGGGTGCTGCTGCGGCTGCTGGCCGAACGCGGACGGCTCGACGTGGAGGCCGTGGCCGCCGAGGTGGCGGTGTCCGCGGCCACCATCAGGCGCGATCTGGACCAGCTGGCCGAGCAGCAGCTGCTGGTCCGCACCCGCGGCGGCGCCGTGCCGAACGACGTGGCCTACGACCTGCCGCTGCGGCACCGCGCGGGCCGGGACGCCGCCGAGAAGGAGCGCATCGGCCGGGCCGCCGCCGCGATGGTCGAACGCGGCATGGTGGTCGGCCTCAACGGCGGCACCACCACCGCCGCCGTGGCCCGCGCGCTCGCCGCCCGCGCCGACTGGGGTCCCGACGCCGAGGCCCCTGCCGACCGCGACGGCGCCCGCGGCGACGGGCAGCCTGCCGTCACCGTCGTCACCAACGCGCTCAACATCGCCGCCGAGCTGGCCGTGCGGCGCAGCGTCAAGGTGGTCGTCTCCGGCGGCGTCGCCATGCCTTCCTCGTACGAGCTGGTCGGCCCGCTCGCCGGCCACATCCTCCGCGAGATCCGCCTCGACATCGCCTTCGTCGGCGCCGACGCCGTCGACGCCGAGCACGGCGCCAGCGCCCGCGACGAGCACGAGGCGAGCATCAACGCGCTGCTCGCCGCGCGGGCCGCCAGGCTGGTCGTGGTCGCCGACTCGACCAAGCTGGGGGTGCGCACCTTCGCCCGGATCTGCCCGCCGGCCGACATCGACGTGCTCGTCACCGACGACCGGGCGGCGGACACCGCGCGGGAGTTCGAGGACAAGGGCATGGCCGTGGTGCGGGCATGAGCGGGCGCGGGGGCATCGTGACCGACCTGCGGCTGGGGGTCGTCGGCCTCGGGCTGCGCGGCGACCTCGCCGACGCCGCCCACCGCCCCGGCATGGGCTCCGTCGTGGCCGCGGTCGCCGACACCGACCCGGCCGTGCGGGCGGGCGTCGCCGGGCGCTTCCCCGGTGCCTCCGCGTACGCCGACCACCGCCGGCTCCTCGACGCCGCCGACGCCGACGGCGTGGACGCGGTCGTCGTCACCACCCCCGACGACACCCACGAGGCCGTCGCCCGCGCCGCGCTCGAAGCCGGCAAGCCGGTCTTCGTGGAGAAGCCGCTCGGCATCACCGTCGAGCAGTGCGACGCCATCCTGCGCACCGCGTACGAGACCGGCACGCCGCTGTACGTCGGGGACAACATGCGGCACACCGGCGTCGTCCGGCTGATGCGCGACATCATCGCGCGCGGCGACATCGGCGCGCCGCTCACGGTGTGGGTCCGGCACTTCGTCGGATACGGCGGGGGCTACTACTTCAAGGACTGGCACGCCGACCGCCGCCGCACCACCGGGCTGCTGGTGCAGAAGGCCGCCCACGACATCGACGTCGTGCACTGGCTCGCCGGCGGCTACACCCGCCGGGTGCACGCCCTCGGCGCCCTCATGCTCTACGGCGACCTCCCCCGCCGGCCGCCCGGCACCCCGCGCCCCGCCGTCCGGCCCGAGGACGACGCCTGGCCGCCCGCCGCGCGCCGCGACCTGAACCCCGTGGTGGACGTCGAGGACGTCTCCGTGATGAACATGCGCCTCGACAACGGCGTCATCGCCGCCTACCAGCAGTGCCACTTCAGCCCGGACCACTGGCGCAGCTACACCGTCATCGGCACCGCGGGCCGGCTGGAGAACTTCGGCGACCGCCCCGGCGACGAGGTCCGCGTCTGGCACACCGGGCCCTCCGGCTACCGCCCCGGCGCCGACGCCATCCACCGCGTGCCCGCCGCGGAGAGCGCGTACGGCGGCGCCGACGGCCGGGTCGTCGCCGAGTTCTGCCGCTTCGTACGCCTCGGCGACGCCACCGACACCTCGCCCCTGGCCGCCCGGATGAGCGTCGCCGCGGGCGTGCTCGCGACCCGCTCGCTGCGCTCCGGCGGCCCGGCGTACGACGTGCCGCCGCCCGACCCCGCGCTCGCCGAGTACTTCGCGGCCGGCCAGCGCAGACCCGTACCCCAGCACTGAGGACCGACGACCGACCACCACCTTCCCGGAGGGAACCATGAGCGTGCACCGCAGGCACTTCCTGGCAGGGACGTCGATCGCCGGCGGCGCCGTGCTGCTGCCGGCCCTCGGCCGCGCGGCACCGGCGTCGGAGGAGGAGGCGGAGCCGGGACCGGCGGCGGCCCCGGCCGGCGGTACGGGTGCGGGAGCCACCCCCGTACCCGTACCGCCCCTCACACCCGCCGCTGGACGTGCAGCAGGTACTCCTTGCGGTCCAGCGGGTTGTGGTCGGTCCGCGGCCGCACCGGGGCCGGCCCGCGCACCTCCCGGTAGCGGCCGAAGGCGCTCTCCAGCACGCCCTCGCCGCGGGTCAGCCCCGGCAGCCGCCGCTCCAGCCCGTGCACCCGCGCCGCCGGCACCTCGCCCTCCAGCACCGCGACCCCGCCGCGCACCACCTGCGCGTCGACCACCGCGTCCAGCGCCGCGAACGCCGGCCACAGCGCCGGCACCGTGTCCTCCGGCGCCTCCAGCCGGAACCGCTGCACCGGCTCGTGCACCCGGGTCCCGGCCCGCTTCAGCGCGTCCGCCAGCACCAGCGGGGTGATGCCGCGGAAGTCGGCCCCGGTGCTCGACATGGCCTTGCTGAAGCCCTGGTGGGCGTGGCTCTGCCGGGGCCAGTAGCCCGAGTGCGTCATCGTCACCCGCACGTCCGGGATCTCCCAGCCGCTCAGGCCCTGGCGCAGCGTGGCGCGGACGGTGTCCTCGACGGCCTTGAAGAACGCGTACGGCATGGAGCCCAGCTCCACCGCCAGCCCGAAGACCACGCCCGTGCCCGGCGGCGCCGGCTCGACGCGCAGCCCGACGGTTGCCAGGAACGGGTTCGTGTCCGTGTCGCCCTTCTCGTACGCCGCGCCCGCCCCGGCCAGCCGCTCGACGTGGATGACGGACGACTCGCGGAAGGACACCGGCAGGCCGTACCCGTCGGTGAGCGTGGCCCCGATGACCTCCTTCTGCACCTCGCCGTAGAGCGAGACGTACAGCTCCTGCCGGATGTCGTCCTGGCGCAGCGCGATCAGCGGGTCCTGCTCGGCGAGCTGGAAGAGCGCCGCGTGCAGCGCGCCCCGGTCGGCGGCCCGCTCCGGCACCACCACCGTCTCCAGCGTCGGCGGCGCGAAGTGGTGCCGCCGCGCGTCCTCGGCCCGGCCGGCGGAGCTGACCGCCGCGCCGACCGCGTCGCCGATGCGCACGCCGGCCAGCCCCCGCACCAGGGCGATGCGGCCGGCCGGGACCCCGGCCGCGGGCACCGCCGCGCCCTGGTCGAAGACCTCGACGCCGGTGACCTTCTCCGTCACGGGGGCGCGGTCGCCGTCCCCGTACGGCAGCTCCCGGCGGGTCTGTACCGTGCCGGCGAGTACCCGCACGTACGCGACCTTCTCGCCGCCCGGACCGCGCTCGACCTTGAAGATCGTGCCCGCGGCCGGCGCGTCGGGGTCCCCGGTGAAGGCCGGCAGCAGCTCCCTGATGCCCGCGGTCAGCTCCGCGACTCCCGCGCCGGTGGCGGCGGAGCCGAAGTACACCGGGTGCACGAGCGCGCCCGCGGTCTGCTCGGCGAGGCCCTTGCGCAGCCTGCGGTACGTCACCGCCGCCTCGTCGGTGACGTAGTCGGCGAGCAGCGCGTCGTCGTGGACCGCGAGGACGTCGGCCAGCCGGCCGGTGAACGCGGCGCCGTCCGGATCCCCGGGGCCGTCCGGGCGGTCCGGACCGTACGGGGTGAACGCGGCGGCGCGGGTGCCGAGTCCGCGGACGGCGCCCATGGCGACGGCGCCCGGCGCGAGCTTCGCGGCGATGTCGCGGACGAGCGCGTCGCCGCGTGCCCCGCGCCGGTCGGTCTTGTTGACGAAGACCAGGGTGGGGATGGCCAGGCGGCGCAGCGCGCGCATCAGCACCCGGGTCTGCGCCTGCACGCCCTCCACGGCCGAGACCACGAGCACCGCGCCGTCGAGCACGTGCAGCACCCGCTCGACCTCGGCGATGAAGTCCGGGTGGCCGGGCGTGTCGATGAGGTTGACGGTGAGGCCGTCGAGCGCGAAGGAGACGACGGCGGACTTGATGGTGATGCCGCGCCGGCGCTCCAGCGCGAGCGAGTCGGTGCGGGTGCTGCCGTCGTCGACGCTCCCGACCTCCTCGACGACCCCGGCCGCGTACAGCAGCCGCTCGGTCAGGCTGGTCTTACCGGCGTCGACATGGGCCAGGATTCCCAGGTTCAGCGTGTGCACGAAGCGTCATGTCCCTTGTGTGGATGGCGATGGCCTGCGGGGTGGACATGAACGCTGCGCGCATGCGCCTTTCCTTTCGTGCGGGGACACGATCTGCCGTGCCCGGTCAGTGCAGCAGCAGCCGGCCGGGCGCGGCAACCGAATTAGCGCTCAGCGGCGGCCGAGGCGCTCGATCAGCTCGTGCTGGTACGCCGTCGTGCCCTCCACGTGCGCGTAGCTGCCCACGGCCCACGGCCCGCCGCCCCATGTGCCCGGTGCCAGGTCGCTGACCTCGTGCGCCTGCGTCTCCCCGGCGGTGACCGCGGCGCCCTCGTGCCGGGTCCAGCGGTGGCCGTCGTAGTGCCAGAACACCGGAGGGCCCGCCCAGCCGTAGGGGTCGCCGGACAGCCAGATCCCGCCGCGGCCGTCGCCGGTGACGCTCTCGGCGAAGAGCCCCGCCACCGGGCCGGTGACGTCCCGCCAGGTGCGGCCGTTCCAGTGGTAGACCCGGGGCTCGGCGAAGCCCTCGCCGTCGGCGGCGGGAACCCGGCCGGCCGCCCAGACGCTCCGGTCGGACGCGACGTGGACGTCGGTCAGCCGCAGGTCCGGGTCGTCGGGGGCCGCGGTCTCGGTCCAGGCGCCGTCCTGCCAGCGCATCACCAGGGGGCGGCTCTCCTCGCCGACGTGCCAGAAGCCGCCGACGGCCCAGGCGCTGCGGGAGGAGCGGGAGTCGACGTCGATGACGTCCACGCCGCGCGGCAGCTTCTCCGACGTCCAGGAGCCGTGCGCGTACGTGCTCAGCCACTCCCGCCCGGCCAGCCAGACGCGGTGCGACCCGGCGGCGACCTCCGCGGCGCCGTGGTTCTCGCCGCCGGGCAGCTCCGGCGGCGGCACCTGTCGCCACCTCCTGCCGTCGTGGCGGACCACGTACTCGCCGTCGTCGTTCCAGCCGTACGCCCACACGTCGTGCGCGGAGGAGGCGTCGACGCTGTTCCAGTAGTGGACGGGCGGCAGGGCGGGGTCGCGGTCCTGCCGCCAGCGCCGGCCGTCCCAGCGCAGCACGACGCCGTCCGCCGTGCCCTCGTAGATGCTCTCGGAGCCGACGGCCCAGGCGCTCCGGCCCGCGGACGTCACCGACTTCAGCCAGGCGCCGTCCGGCAGGCTGCCGGCGAGCGATATCTCCCAGCGGGGTTCGTGCGCGGCACCGGCGGCCGGCGTCTCCGCGGTCGCCGGGGTGACGAGCGCGGCGCCGGCGGCGAGCGTCACGGCCACGGCGAGGGCGGTGCTTCTCCACGTCCTCATCCCTGAGTTCCTTCCTGCGGTGCGGACTGACACGGGGTCAGACCGGCCGCGGCGGGCGAGGGTTGTCCGGTTATTTTAGTTATGTCAGTATGTCACCCGGAGGATGCTGCGGCGCCACCGGCTGTTCACCGGGCACGTGCGGCGCCCCGCGCTCGTATCGTGTGGGAGTCGGTCAAGCTATTTGTGAACTAATCGCCCGGTCAGGCGAATTGCGACCGGACCATTTGCGCCAACCTTGCCCCTGCCCCGGCATGCAGCACTACGGTTGGCGGTCCACCCAGGACCCCGGTGACTATGATCTCGGCTGCCTGCCCCCGGGTGGTGGGCGGAACGGGCCCCGTGGGGGGAGCGCGTGGTGTACACAGACGACGTGACCGGAGCTTCGTGGCGTACCGGCGACGACGGTGCCGACCGTGTGGAGTCGCGCTTCGCACGGAGCTACCGGCTGCACGGGTTCACCGTGCTGGAGCTGCACGGCGAGATCGACCTCGCCGCCCAGCTCGACGTCGAGCCGTATCTCGACGTGATCACCGGGGCGCCCGTGCCGCGGGTGGTCATCGACCTGTCCCGTACTGACTTCCTGGACTGCTCCGGCCTGCGGCTGCTGGTCCGCGCCCGCATCCGCACCGACGACCGCGGCGGTGAGCTGCGGGTGGTCTGCCCGGAGAGCGCCGCCCCGCACCGGGTCATGCGCTGCTGCGGGCTGCTGGACGCGCTGGAGCCGGTGCCGACGCTGGCCGAGGCGCTGTCCGAGGAGAACCCCGGAGCGGTCGCCGGGCAGACCTGACGAGGGTGCCGCTCGTGCGTTCGGGCAGGCGGCACGGAGCGACCCCCGCCTACGCCGCCGCCACACGCGGCATCCGCATCGGCTCCTTGCCCAGCTCGGCCCAGACGTACCGCAGCAGCAGGTCGGTCTTCAGCGCGGCGCTTCCCGGGTCGTCCCACAGGTTGCGGGTCTCACCCGGGTCGGCGCGCAGGTCGAACAGCTCGCCGTACGTCCGCCCCTGGTACACCGTCAGCTTGTAGCGGTCGTCGACGTACGTGCGCAGGCTGACCGCCGTCGGCTCGTGCCGGAACTCGCAGATCACGTGGTCCCGCGCGCTGACCGCGTCCCCGGTGAGGACCGCCGCCTGGTCCACCCCGGTCATCTCCCGCGGCACCGGCACCCCGGCCAGCTCCAGGAAGGTCGGCGCCAGGTCGACGGTCGACAGCAGCGCGGAGGAGGCGCGCCCGGCGGGCACCCGGCCCGGCCAGCGGACGAGGAACGGCACCCGCAGCAGGTCCTCGTAGTGGAACGCGCCCTTGGCCTGCAGCCCGTGCTGGCCGAAGAAGTGGCCGTGGTCGGTGGTGAAGACCACGACCGTGTCCTCGGCCAGGCCCAGCGCGTCGAGCCGGTCCAGGATGCGGCCGACGTACTCGTCCAGCAGGCTGACCATGCCGTAGTACGTGGCCACCAGCCGGCGCCGCTCCGCCGCCGGCAGCCGGTGGGAGTGGAAGCCGTGGACGTAGTGCCCCGACTCCTGCCACGGCGAGAAGTCCGGCCGCTCCTGCTGGGTGAGGCCGAAGTGCGGCGGGTTGCCGTCGTGTTCGCCCGTGCGGGCTTCCGGCACGGTCAGCGCGTCCGGGTCGTACATCCGGTCCCAGGGTTCGGGCACCAGGTACGGCGGGTGCGGGTCGAAGAAGCTGGCCCAGCAGAAAAACGATTCGCCACGCTCGGCGTAGCCGTCGAGCAGCGCGCCGGTGCGCTCGGCGATCCAGGCGTTGTAGTGCAGCTTCTCGGGGATCGGCCAGGTGTGCTGCAGGTCCGGGTCCAGGGTGCCGGTCGGCGGCCGGAAGTAGCGCCGCCAGTCCGCACACCCCTGCTGCTGGAGCCAGAGCGCGTAGTGCTGGCCCGCGTGCGCCTCCGCGGTGTGGTTGCGGGCCAGCTCCACGTGGTCGAAGCCGTAGTACGGGCCGTGGAACCCCCGCCAGAAGTCCAGGTCCTGCAGCAGCGGGTACGACTCGATCGAGGGGTGCTCCGCGGTGCTCGCGAGCGGCTGGAAGTGCGCCTTGCCGACCAGCGAGGTGGCGTAGCCCGCGGCCCCCAGGTGCCCGCCGAGGGTGGGCTCGTCCTCGGGGAGCTTGGTGCCGAGCGTCCACGCGCCGTGCTGGCTCGGGTACTTGCCGGTGATCATCGAGGCGCGGGTGGGGGTGCACGTCGGGTTGGGGCAGTACGCGCGCTCGAAGGCGGTGCCCTCGGCCGCGAGCCGGTCGAGATGCGGGGTGCGGATCTCGGGGTTGCCGCGGCCGAGGGTGTTCCAGTGCTGCTGGTCGCTGGTGATGAGCAGGATGTTGGGCCGGCGGGTGCGCTGCGTCATGCGGTGCGCTCCCTGACGGGGGCGGCGGCGGGGACGACGGCGGGGGCGGGGACGGGGGCGTCAGCTCTCATGGCACCTTTCTACCCGTGGGACGGCCGGCTGCCGCACGCCGGCCGGGTACGGGCCGCCGGCCGCGTCCGGGGCTGGCCGCCCCCGGGTGACGATCCGGCCGCCGGCCGCGTCGATCGTCCGCATCTGCAGGGAGCCGCACTGGCACCGGGTCCAGATCGTCATCCCGCCGGCCGTACGGTGCCGCGAGACGGTGTGGAACGGTGTGCTGTCCGCCCAGCCGCAGTGGGGGCAGTGACCCTCGAACAACTCGGATGTCCTCTCTCCGCCGTACGCGCCGGCGGATCCTCTCGTGGCGGCGGCCCGTTGGCCGGGCCCGTTCGCTTGCCCTCCAGGATGGAAGCTGCGTCCGTTCAGGTCTAGGTTGGATTTATGGACGACATTGTGAAGGGTCGACTACATGATTGATCTGCGCCGCCTCCGGGTGCTCCGCGCGGTCGCGTACTACGGCACCGTGACCGCCGCCGCCGAATCCCTCCACCTCACCGCCTCCGCCGCGTCCCAGCAGATCCGGCAGCTGGGCCGGGAACTCGACGTCCGGCTGCTGGAGCCGCAGGGCCGCCGGGTGCGGCTCACGCAGGCGGCGCGCGGGCTGCTCGCGCACGCCGACGCGATCGAGGCGCGGTGGGAGCTGGCCGAGTCGGAACTGCACGCCCTCGACGGCGAGCCGGTGGGGGAGCTGCGCATGGCCGGGTTCCCGAGCGCGATGTGCCGGCTGCTGACGCCGGTGGCCGGCGCGCTGCGCGCGGAGTACCCGCGGCTCGACGTCCGGCTGCGCGAGGCCGAGCCGGCGGACTGCTACGACCTGTTGTTCAACGGCGAGACCGACCTCGCCGTCGTCGAGGCGTCCGCGGACGCTCCGGCCCGCGGCGACCGGCGCTTCGAGCAGCAGACGCTGATCGAGGACCCCTTCGACCTGGTCGTGCCCGAGGACCACCCGCTGGCCGCCCGCACGGCCGTCCGGCTCACCGAGGCCGCGGAGGAGCGGTGGATCATCGGCCCGCCGGGCGTCTGGTCCCGCCAGCGCGTGCTCGCGGCGTGCAGCGCGGCCGGCTTCGGGCCCAACGTGACCCACGAGGCCTGCGACTTCACCGTGACGGGGGTGATGGTCTCGCATGGCCTCGGCGTCGCGCTCATACCCCGGCTCGCGCAGCTCTCCGGCGTGCCGTCGGTCCGCCGGCTGCGGATCACGGGGACGCCGTGCCCGTCCCGTACGTTCCTCACGGTCACCCGGCGCGGCGGGACGGGCAGCCCCGCGGTGCGCGCCGCGCTGGACGTGCTGCGCGTACGGGCCAAGGAGACGGTCGGATAACCGGAGAGCCCGCGGGCCCGCGGGGGCACGGACCCCGCGGGCCGGCGGGAGTGGGGGCGGGGGGCGGGGCGGAGGAGGGAGCCCCGCCCCCCGGGGTGGGGGGTTGGTGACGACCGGGCGGAAGGCGCTCGGGCACCGCCGGCCGGCCGCCGCTCGCGGGCGGCGACGGCGCCTAGTGGGCGCCGGCGCCGGTGAGGGAACGGACCTCCAGCTCCGCGTACTTCTTGCCGGTGGCGTCGTCGTCCTTGGACAGGACCGAGCCGAGCCAGCCGAGGAAGAAGCCGGCCGGGATGGAGATCAGCCCCGGGTTCTCCAGCGGGAACCACTGGAAGTCGACCCCGGGCCACATGCTCTTCTCCTCGCCCGATACCACCGGCGAGAACAGCACCAGGAACACCGAGGTGAACAGGCCGCCGTAGATCGACCACAGCGCGCCCTGGGTGGTGAACCGCTTCCAGAACAGGCTGTAGAGGATCGTCGGCAGGTTCGCCGAGGCCGCCACGGCGAAGGCCAGCGCCACCAGGCCGGCGACGTTGAGGCTGCCGGCGAAGACGCCCAGGAGGATGGCGACCGCGCCGATCGCGATGGCGGCGATCCGCGCCGCGGCGACCTCCTCCTTCTCGGTGGCCTTGCCCTTGCGGATCACGTTGGCGTACAGGTCGTGCGCGAACGACGACGACGACGCCAGCGTCAGCCCCGCGACGACCGCGAGGATCGTGGCGAACGCCACCGCGGAGATCATCGCCAGCAGGATCGCGCCGCCGGTGGATCCCGCTCCGCCGCCGATCTCCTCCGCCAGCAGTGGTGCCGCGGTATTGCCCGCCGGGTTGGACTCGATGATGGTCTCTTGTTTGATCAGCGCGGCGGCGCCGAAGCCCAGCGCGATGGTCATCAGGTAGAAGCCGCCGATGATCCCGATCGCCCAGAGCACGGACTTGCGCGCGGTCTGCGCGGTGGGCACCGTGTAGAAGCGGATCAGGATGTGCGGCAGACCCGCGGTGCCCAGCACCAGCGCGACGCCCAGCGAGATGAAGTCGATCTTCGAGGTGGTGTCCACCCCGTACTTCAGCCCCGGCTCCAGGAACGCCGAGCCCTTGCCGGAGTTGTCCGCGGCGGCGCCGAGCAGCTGGGAGATGTTGAAGTCGAACTTCGCCAGCACCAGGATCGTGATCAGCAGGGTGCCCAGGATCAGCAGCACGGCCTTGATGATCTGCACCCAGGTGGTGCCCTTCATGCCGCCGATGGTCACGTAGAGGATCATCACCAGGCCGACGATGACCACGATGAGGTTCTTGCCGGCCTCACCGGTGATCCCCAGCAGCAGGGCGACCAGCGCGCCGGCGCCGACCATCTGCGCCAGCAGGTAGAAGATCGACACGACGATGGTCGACACGCCGGCCGCGGTGCGTACCGGACGCTGGCGCATCCGGAACGCCAGCACGTCGCCCATCGTGAACCTGCCGGAGTTGCGCAGCGGTTCGGCGACCAGCATCAGCGCGACCAGCCAGGCGACCAGGAAGCCGATGGAGTACAGGAACCCGTCGTAACCCGCCAGCGCGATGGCGCCGGCGATGCCGAGGAACGAGGCCGCGGACATGTAGTCCCCGGAGATCGCCAGGCCGTTCTGGAACCCGGTGAACGAACGGCCGCCCGCGTAGAAGTCGGTGGCGTCCTTCGTCTTGCGTCCCGCCCAGACGGTCACCGCCAGCGTGAACGCGACGAACACCGAGAACAGCGTGACGATCAGCGTCCGGTGCTCACCCGGTTCCGACTGGGCGACCATGTGCAGCGCGCTCGTGGTGGCGCCCGTCATTTCCCGACCTCCGTGCTGCCGCCGGCCAGCCGGCTCTCAACGTCCTGCTTGAGCTGCTCGGACCTGGGGTCGAGCTTCGCGCCGGCGTGCCGCGCGTACCACCACGCGAGGGCGAACGTGGTGACGAACTGCGCGATGCCCAGCACGAACGCCATGTTGATGTTGCCGACGACCTCGGTGCCCATGAAGCCGCCCGCGTAGTTCGACAGCAGCACGTACAGCAGATACCAGGAAATGAATCCGACGGTCAGCGGAAACGCGAACGAACGGTGCGTGCGGCGCAGCTCCCCGAACTCCTCGCTCTGCTGTACTTCCTCGTACACATCCGGCGATCTGCCGGTCGGGGGTGTGCTGCTCATCGCGGCCTCCATGGGCGCCTTCGGGGACGGGGGTGCCCGGACTGGCCGGGCGCGGCAACCGTAGAAGCGGGCGCGCCGCCGCGGGAGCCGCCGCGCGACGGCCGTGCCGTGAACGGCCGCGCGGATGCGCCGAGCGGTAGCGACGGCACGACGAGCGGTCGGCCGGCCGGTCGCGGCGGCCCGGCGGTTCAGCCCGTCGGACGTCCCGGGCGGCGCGGCAGGTCCAGCGACTCCGGCGCGTGCAGCCGCAGCAGCGCGTGCGCCGTGCCGCTCGGCACGCTGCGCCTCGTCAGCCACGACACCCCCACCATCACCGCGAACGCCAGCGGCACCGTCCACGCCGCCGGCCGCGCCAGCAGCGCCCCCGGCCAGCCGCCGGGCTGCACGCCGAACATCGTCACCGCCACCGTCGCCAGCGCCGCCCCGCCGCCGGAGAGCAGCCCGGCCGCGGCGCCCTGCGGCGTCAGCCCGCGCCACCAGATGCCGAGCAGCAGCAGCGGGCAGAAGGACGAGGCCGCCACCGCGAACGCCAGCCCCACCACATCCGCGACCGGCCGCTCCACGACCACCAGCGACGCCGCGCACGGCACCGCCGCCGCGGCCACCCCGGCCAGCCGCAGCCGCCGCACGGTCGCCCGGACCTCCGCCCGGGCGTCCGCCGCCTTGCCCGGCGGGCCGGTCGCCCGCCGGGCCCGTCTGCGCTCCAGCTCCTGCCCCAGCACCCCCGCGACCGACATGGTCAGGCCGGAGGCGGTCGACAGGAACGCCGCGAACGCGCCGGCGGTCAGCAGCGTGCCGAGGACCGCGGCCCCCGGGCCGCCGCCGAGCAGCCGGTCGGGGAGGAGCAGCAGGGTGGCGTCCGTGCGGCCGGTCATGAGCAGCTCGGGGGTGTAGAGCCGGCCGAGGGCCCCGTAGAGCGGCGGCAGCAGGTAGAAGGCGGCCAGCAGCCAGAGCACGGTCCAGGTGGTCCGGCGGGCCGCCGGGCCGTCGGGGTTGGTGTAGAAGCGGACGATGACGTGCGGCAGGCCCATGGTGCCCAGCAGGGTGGCGATGAGCAGCGAGTACGTGCCGTAGCCGGGGTGCTCGGGACCGGACAGCGGGCGCGTCCAGTCGCGGCCGTCGACGGGCGCCTCGTCGTCGACCGGGTGCGGCACGTCGGAGCCGGCCGGGAACGTCACCCGGGTCTCCGCGCCGATCGCATGCACGCCGGGGCCGACGCGGACCCGCTCGCCGTCCAGCCGGTGGCCGTCGAGCCGGCCGTGCACCGTGACCCGCACCGGGTCCCCGACCCGTACGTCGACCGCCTGGTGGACGGTCACCGTCGTCGTGTCGCGGAACCTCGGCGGCGCGTCGGCGTCCGGCCACGGGGCGCCGTCCGCGCGCCAGGCCAGCAGCAGGAAGATCACCGGCACCGCGAGCGCCGTCAGCTTCAGCCAGTACTGGAACGCCTGCACCGCGGTGACGCTGCGCATGCCCCCGGAGGCGACCGTGGTCATCACCACGGCCCCGACGGCCACCGGACCGACCCACAGCGGCGCGCCCGTGACCGTGCGCAGCGTCAGTCCGGCGGCCTGCAGCTGCGGCAGCAGGTACAGCCAGCCGATGAGGACGACGAGCACCGAGGCGAGCTGCCGCACCCGCGCGGACTGCAGCCGGGCCTCGGCGAAGTCCGGGACGGTGTACGCGCCGGAGCGGCGCATCGGCGCGGCGACGAAGGCGAGCAGCACCAGATACCCGGCGGTGTAGCCGACGCCGTACCAGAGCATGTCGGCGCCGTACGCGAGCACCAGGCCGGCGATGCCGAGGAAGGACGCGGCGGACAGGTACTCGCCGCCGATGGCCGAGGCGTTCCGCAGCGGCGTCACGGCCCGGGAGGCGACGTAGAAGTCGGAGGTGGCGCGGCCGGGGCGCAGCCCGTACACGCCGAAGAGCGCGGTGGCCACGCAGACGACGGCGACGGCGACGGCCGGCTGGACGGTGTTCACGTGCTGTGCCCTGTCACGACCGCGGTCACGACCGCTCGACCAGGTCCGCGAACTCGGCCTCGTTCTTGCGCGCCTGGCGCTGGTAGACCCACGCCAGCGCGAGGATCACCGGGTGCACCGCGACCCCGATCACCAGCCACGGCACGGGGACGCCGGCCAGCGTGGTGTCGCGCACGCTGGGCACCGTCGCCAGCAGCACCGGCAGCAGGCCGAGCACGGCGGCCAGGGCGCCGACGACGAGGGCCGCAAGCCGCAGCTGGGTGCGTATGAGGGAGCGCAGGTAGACGTCGCCCAGCGGGGTCTGCCGGCCCAGGTCGTCGGCGACGAGGGCGCGGCTGCCGGGCGGGGGCTGGGAGCTGCGGGCGGCGAGGGTGCGGGGGTGGGCGACGGTCACGCGGGGCGGAGGCGCGGCGGGCGCGGGCGGCGTCGCGGACTCCGGGGTACGGCCGCGCGGCACGCCGGGCCCGGCGGTACGGCCGCCCGGAGCGCCGCCCTGCGGCGCGTTCCCCTGCGGCGTGCGGTCCCGCGGCGGGCCGCCGTTCTGTGCGGGGACCCCCCGGTCGCTCCTCACCTCACACCGCCGCCGTCGGCGGATGCCGGACGAGCATCTCGCGGACCTGACGGGTGTGCCGCCGGCTGACCGGCAGCACGTGCCCGCCGAGGACGACGTACGTGCGCCCCGCCTCCATGCGCAGCTCGCGCACGTGGTGCAGGGCGACGAGGTGGCTGCGGTGGATGCGGACGAAGCCGGCCACGCCCCAGCGCTCCTCCAGCGTCGCGAGCGGGATGCGCACGAGGTGGCTGCCGCCGCCGGTGTGCAGCCGCGCGTAGTCGCCCTGGGCCTCGGCGTACAGCACCTCGCTGCGCTGGACGAACCGGGTGACGCCGGCGAGTTCGACGCTGATGACCTCGTCCGGCGCCGCCGCCCGTTCCGGCGGCGCGCCGCCCGGCTCCGGTGGCTCGGAGGGGTCCTCCGGCCCCGCCTCCCCGGCCGACTCGGCGCACCGGCGCACCGCCTCCGCGAGCCGCTCCGGCGCCACCGGCTTCAGCACGTAGTCCGCGGCGCGCAGCGCGAACGCCTCCACCGCGTGGTGCTCGTGCGCGGTGACGAACACCACCCGCGGCGGGTGCGCGAACCGGGAGATCACCCGGGCCAGCGCCAGCCCGTCCAGGCCCGGCATGCCGATGTCCAGGAACACGGCGTCCACCGAACGGCCCGCGGCCAGCGCCCGGTCGAGGGCCAGCAGCGCCTGCTGCCCGTCGTCGGCCGTCTGCACCTCGGCCACCCGGGGGTCGCGGCGCAGCAGATACGCCAGCTCCGCCAGGGCGGGCTCCTCGTCGTCGACGGCGAGAGTGTGCAGCATGCGGGCACCCTATGCGGGGCGCGGCGGCAGCGAAACCCGTCTCCCACTCACAGCCCGCCGGGGCCGCTCTGCACCGCGTCCGGATGGAACTTCGGCACCCGGACGTGCACCGTCGTGCCCGCCCCTGGAGCGGTCTCGATGACGAGCCCGTAGGCGTCCCCGTAGACCTGCCGGAGCCGCTCGTCGACGTTCCGCAGCCCGATGCCCGGCGCCCGCGGCGCGTCCCCGGCCAGCTCGGCCAGCTCCGCCAGGTCCCCGGCGAGGGTGCGGGCCAGGGTCTCCGGCTCCATCCCGGCGCCGTCGTCCTCGACGCTGATCAGCGCCTCGCTGCCGCCGTCGGCCGCGGTGATGGTGAGCCGCCCGGGGCCCGGCTTCTTCTCCAGCCCGTGCCGTACGGCGTTCTCCACCAGCGGCTGCAGGCACAGGAACGGCACCACGACGCTCAGCACCTCCGGCGCCACGCGCAGCGAGACCTCCAGCCGGCCGCCGAAGCGGGCGCGCTCCAGCAGCAGGTAGCGGTCGATGCAGCGCAGCTCCTCCGAGAGCGGGGTGAAGTCGCCGTGGCGGCGGAAGGAGTAGCGGGTGAACTCGGCGAACTCCACGATCAGCTCGCGGGCCCGCTCCGGGTCGGTGCGTACGAAGGAGGCGACGGTGGACAGCGAGTTGTAGATGAAGTGCGGGGATATCTGCGCGCGGAGCGCCCGCAGCTCCGCCTCGCTGGCCGCGGCCCGGGAGCTGTCCAGCTCGGCCAGC
The DNA here is from genome assembly GCF_039531005.1 of Streptomyces synnematoformans. NCBI lineage: Bacteria > Bacillati > Actinomycetota > Actinomycetes > Kitasatosporales > Streptomycetaceae > Streptomyces > Streptomyces synnematoformans. The sequence continues at coordinate 4,700 of NZ_BAAAPF010000063.1, read as the reverse complement.
TCCAGCTGCGCGGAGACCCAGCGGGCCACCTCGGACGCGGCCCGCACCAGGCCCGCCGAGGTCTGGGAGGTGAAGACGGCGAGCACGCCGTCGATCCGGCCGGCGACCGTCAGCGGCACCGCCACCGCGTGCCGCAGCGGGCAGTCCGGCCAGGTGCAGGCGACCTCGCGGGGGCCGACGACCTGCGTGCGGCCGCTCTCCGTCACCTGCGCCGCGGCCCCGGGGACGGCTTCGGAGTGGTCGTGCCCCGGCTTGCCCTCGGGGCCGTCCCACGCCAGCAGCCCGCCCCCGCCGTCGGCGAGCGCGAGCGCGGGCGCCCCGAGCAGGGCCCGCAGGTGCGGGGCGGCCCGGCGGGCGCTGTCGTCGGTGAGGCCGGCGCGCAGCGGGGGCGCGGCGAGGGAGGCGGTGTGCAGCGTCTCGTACGCGGCCCGCTCCTGCGGGGTGCCGTACTGCCGGTTGCGGGCGACGTGCACGCCGATGAACGCCGCCGCGGCGCACAGGACCACCACGGCGCCGAGCAGCAGTGCCGCGGTCGCGGCCGACATCCCGGGCATGGACGGACGCTACCCTGCCGGGGCGGCCCGCGGCAGCCGGCGGCGGGCCCGGCCCGTGCGCTCACCCGGCCGGTCCGCCGGCGCGGGCGGTCGTCAGCCGGAGGTGCCGGCCGCGGAGCGCGGCAGCACGTTCGCGACGTAGTCGGCGACCGCGGCCGGCAGCCCCACGTCCCGCTGCGCCTGTTCGGCCAGGAGCCAGCGGTGCTCCAGCACCTCGTGGTAGACCTGCGCCGGATCCAGCTGGCCGCGCAGCTCCAGCGGCACCGCACGCACCGTCGGCCGGAAGACCTCCCGCACCCAGCGGTGCGCCAGCACCTCGGGCCGGGCCCCGAGGGGGTCGCCGGGCGCGTAGTCGTCCTGGGTGGCCATCCAGCTCTCCAGGTCGTTCAGCAGCCGGCGGGCCTGGTTCTCCTCGGTGTCCATGCCGGTCAGCCGCAGCAGCTGGCGCTGGTGGTGGCCGGCGTCGACGACCTTCGGCACGAACGAGACGGTGTCGCCGGCCGGCGAGTGCGTGATCTGCATCTCGGCGACGTCGAAGCCGAGGTCGTGCAGGCGGCGGATGCGGCGCTCGATGTAGTGCCGCTTGTCGGCGGGGTAGACCGACTCGCGGGTCAGCTCGTGCCACAGGTCGCCGTACCGCTCGGCGATGGCCGCGCCGAACGGGATCGGGTCGATCGACGGGTGCAGCGCCCCGGAGGCCTCCAGGTCCATCAGCTCGCCCGAGATGTTCATGCGGGCCAGCTCGATGTCGTACTCCCGCTGGCCGTGGCTCAGCCGCGGCTGGATCTGCCCGGTCTCGGCGTCCACCAGGTACGCGGCGTAGGCGCCGGCGTCCCGGCGGAAGAGGGTGTTGGACAGCGAGCAGTCGCCCCAGGCGAAGCCCGCCAGGTGCAGCCGCACCAGCAGCACGGCCAGCGCGTCCATCAGCCGGTTCACGGTGCCCGGACGCAGCGTCGTCTCGAACATGGCCCGGTACGGGCGCGAGCCCACCAGGTGCCGGGTGACCAGCGCCGGCTCCAGCGGCTCGCCGTCCGCGCCGGTGCGCCCGGTGACGACCGCCAGCGCGGCCACGGCGGGGATGCCCAGCCGGTCGAGGTCGCGCAGCAGCTCGTACTCCCGGCGGGCCGCGCGCTCCGGCACCTCCTTGATCGCCACGACCTCGGCGCCGGCCTCGGCGAAGCGCACCACGTGCCGCGAGATGCCGCGCGGCAGGTCGACGAGACAGCTCTCCGGCCAGGCGTCGAGCGGCAGCTCCCAGGGCAGGTCGAGCAGCGCGGCGGGATGCTCCGGGTTGGTGGCGCTGATCTGCAGCTCCGGGCGCACGGCGGGCCTCCTTCGTCGTCCGCTGTCCATCATGCGGTGCCGGCCGTGGCGGCGAGGAACTGGGTGGTGGCCAGCTCGGCGTAGAGCGGGTCGCCGGCGACCAGCTCGGCGTGCGTGCCCACGGCCCGCACCTGGCCCGCGTCCATCACCACGATCCGGTCGGCGCTGGTGACGGTCGACAGCCGGTGCGCGACGACGAGCACCGTGGTGCTGCGCGCCACCTCCGCGACGGTGTCGCGCAGGGCCGCCTCGTTGACCGCGTCCAGCTGCGACGTGGCCTCGTCGAGCAGCAGCAGCCGGGGCCGGCGGAGCAGCGCACGGGCGATCGCGACGCGCTGGCGCTCGCCGCCGGACAGCCTGGTGCCGCGGTGCCCGACCAGGGTGTCCAGGCCCTGCGGCAGCCGGGCCACCAGGCCGTCGAGCCGGGTGGTCTTCAGCACCGCCCGCACGTCGTCCTCGCCGGCCGCCGCGTTGCCGAGCAGCAGGTTGTCGCCGAGCGAGCCGGAGAGCACGGGGGCGTCCTGTTCCACGTAGCCGATGGCGGCGCGCAGCGCCGGTATCGGGTACCGGGTGACGTCGGCGCCGTCGAGGAGTATCCGGCCGGCGGTCGGCTCGTAGAACCGCTCGATCAGCGAGAAGACGGTCGTCTTCCCCGCCCCCGACGGGCCCACGAACGCCGTCATGCCGCGCGGCGGCACCCGGAAGCTGACGCCGTGGTGCACGAACGGCAGGTCGTCGGCGTACCGGAAGCGGACGTCCTCGAACGCCAGCCCCGCCGGCTCGGCGCCCGGCTCCGGCAGCGGCGCGGGCTCGGCGGCCGGCTCGGCCGGCAGCAGCTGCGCCTCGCGGATACGCGTCAGCGCGGCGGCCCCCGACTGGTACTGCGTGACCGCGCCCACCACCTGCTGGATCGGCGACATCAGATAGAAGACGTAGAGCAGGAAGGCGACCAGCGTGCCGACGTCGATCGCCCCGGTCGCCACCCGCGCCCCGCCCACCGCCAGCACGGTGATGAACGCGACCTGCATGGACAGCCCCGCCGTGTTCCCGGCCAGCGCCGACCACTTGGCCGCCCGCACGCTCTGCCGCCACGACTCCTGCGCCGCCGCGTGCACCGCCCGCTCCTCGCGGTGCTCGGCGCCCGACGCCTTGACCGTGCGCAGCGCGCCGAGCACCCGCTCCAGCGCCGCGCCCATCAGGCCCACGGACTCGGCCGCCCGCTTCGCCGCCCGGTTGATGCGCGGCACGATCACGCCGATGACCGTGCCGGCGGCGGCGATCACCCCGGCGGTCACCGCGAGCAGCACGGGGTCGACGACGCCCATCAGCACCAGCGTCGCCACGGCGGTCAGGCCGCCGGTGCCGAGCCCGACGAGGGTGTCGGTGGTGACCTCGCGCAGCAGCGTGGAGTCGGACGTCACCCGGGCCATCAGGTCCCCGGGCTCCGTGCGGTCCACGGCCGCTATCCGCAGCCGCAGCAGATACGAGCTGAGCCGGCGCCGCGCCGTGAGCACCACCGACTCGGCGGTGCGCCGCAGCACGTACGAACCGAGCGCCCCGACGCCGGCGTTGGCGACGACCAGCACCGACATCAGCACCAGCGCCCCGGCGATGGACCGGTCCTCGGACAGGTCGTCGATGAGCGACCGCGCGACCAGCGGCAGGGCGAGCCCGGTGGCGCCCGTCGCCAGCGACAGCAGCGCCCCGGCGAGCAGCGCCCAGCGGTGCGGGCGCGCGTAGGCGAGCAGCATCCGCCAGGGCGGCACGTCTGCTTCGGGGGTCTCGTCCACGGCCACTGCCCACCTCCGGTGATCTCACCGAGATCCTACGGCGCCGGTCCGACCGCGCCGGAGGTTTTCCACAGGCGCCGGGACGGCCCGCCGCCGCAGGTCCGTGCGGCCGGCTCCGGGCCCCACCCCGGGCCGGGGGAGGGGGCCGCCTCAGCCGGCGGCGTAGATGTCGTTGTAGTGGCGCAGCGCCCGGCGGCGCAGGACACCGGCCGGCTCGCCGGCGAAGCGGTCCGGCGACAGCGCCGCGAACCCCGCGCCCGGCTCGTCGCCGTCCATCGCCTCCGCGAGCGCCGCCGCCGCACCCGCGGCGTGCGTCACCCAGACCGCGGTCGCCGACCACAGCCCGGGCAGCCCGTCGAACGGGCCGAGCAGCGGCATGTTGTCCGGCGTCACCGAGAACACGCCGTTGAGGCGGACGGCGGGCGCGAAGCGGTGCGCGGCCGGCAGCAGGGCGAGCGCGGCGGCCACGGCGCCGTCGAACGGCTCGCCCGGCCAGGGCTCCTCGGCCCGCACCCCGAGGTCCGCGGGCGCCACCGGGCGCAGTTCGTGGTCGTAGGTGCCGATACCGTCCCGGTCGCCGTGGTCACGGGCGTAGACGTGGTGCTCTGGCCAGCGCACGAACGGCCCGCGCGGATGCCGCTCCGGGCGCGGGCCGCCGTAGACGTACGGGTGGGCCACCGGCGTCAGCGGCAGTTGCACGCCTGCCCGCGCGGCGAGCAGCGGGCCCCAGACACCGGAGGCGAGCACCGTGTCGTCGGCCGGTACGAGCGTGCCGTCGGCGAGCCACACGCCGTGCGCGCGCCCGGCGCGTATCTCCAGGCCCGTCACCTCCGCGCCGTCGGCGAACTCCGCGCCCTCCGCCTCGGCCCGGCGCCGCTGCACGGCGGTGAGCAGCCCGGCGCGTGCGGTGCCGTCGCCGGGGAAGTGCAGCCCGGCCACGGCCGTCTCCGCGTCGACGAACCGCGGCGCCAGGGCGGCGGCCTCCTCGGGCCCCACGAGCCGCGCGGCCAGGCCCGCGGCCGCGGCGCGGGCG
>NZ_BAAAPF010000062.1:0-25292 GCF_039531005.1 Streptomyces synnematoformans | reverse complement strand
CCCCCGGACACCGGCGCCGGTGCGGACGCGGACACCGGCGCCGGCGCCGTCCCGGTGGGCCCGCCGGCCGCGGGCGCCCACCGGGCGGGCCGGGATCGGATCCGACCGGGCCCCGGTCAGACCCGATCCGCGGCGATCAGCAGGTACTGGAAGCTCCCGCTGCGGTACGCCGTGAGGAACGCCTCCTCGATCCCCGTGGCGACCGGGGACTGCGCGCGCAGCTCCCAGTACGGGATCGTCGCCTCGGTCAGGTCGATGACCTCCGCGGGCACCAGCCGGTGCGCCGCCATCTCCTTGAAGTACGTCGACCGCGGGTGGACGTGGCAGATGTAGTGCGCGTTGATCTGGCTGACCGCGCGGGACGGCAGCCCGTACGCGTCGTTGTAGCAGCCGGTGATGGTCACGTACCGGCCGCCGCGCGCGAGCAGCCGCGCGTGCTCCTCGAAGAGCTGCGCCAACTCCACGTACATCGTGCTCTCGTTGTTCCAGATCCCGCGGAACGCGCCCTTCTCGAAGCCCGTGTCGAGCATGTTCTTCAGGTGGAAGCGCACCGCGTTCCCGATGCCGCGGCGCTGCACCTGGTCGTTGGCGAAGGCGACCTGGGACTGCGAGATCGAGATGCCGTCGACGCGGCAGCCGAACCGCTCGTGTGCCATGAAGCTGGTGCCGCCGCGGCCGGAGCCGGCGTCGAGCAGCCGGGCGGCGGGGTCGGGCGCGCCGAGGTGGTCCAGCAGGAGGGTGGCCTGCGCGGTCTCCAGGCGGTGCATCTCCGCGATGATCCGGGCCTCCCTGGTCTCCTCCGGGCCCTCCAGCACGGACCGGTCGACCTCGCCGATGCCGTAGTGGTGGTGGTACGTCCCGCTGACGTCGCCGAGCCGCAGGTTGACCGGGTCCTTCTCGCGGTTCCAGTAGTCGGCGATGGAGTGCTGGTAGGGGCTGGTGAGGATGTTCGTGTCGGCGGCTGCCGCCATGGGCGTTCTCCTTAGGAGGGCGTGCTGAGCGTGCTGGGGCTGCTGAGGTGCGGTCGAGCGCGTGCCGGCCCGGGACACGTGGGACGCGCGGGACGGGCGGACGGGCGGACGGGCGGACGGGCTCGTCAGGCGGGCTGGTAGCGCGCGCTGGTGGCGTGCCACTCCTTGCAGCCGCCCATCCAGGCCCACACCCCGGCCAGGAAGCGGCCGAGCTGCGGCGAGCCGGCCGCCGCCAGGGCCGCGGCCTCCGCCTCGTAGGTGTGCATCAGCTCGTCGTGGATCAGAGCCGTGCGGTCCACCGCCTCCTGGAGGGTGCAGCCCTCCTCGGCGACGATCAGGTTGGGCAGGTTGGTGTCCGTGGGGTCTTCCTTCGCCATCGAGTACAGGTCGTTGAGGAGCACGCTGGCGGTGCCGGCGTAGAGGTACGTGCGGCGGACCCGGGCGTCGGCGAACTCGTCGGGCGGCAGCTCGTACCCGCCGACGGGGTCGACCAGGACCATGCACGGGAAGAACGCGTTCTCGTAGCGGTGCAGCAGGTACTCCCAGACGGCGGGGGTGCGCTCCGACGCGCGCCACTCGGCCTCCTGGCCGTACGCGACGAACATGACGGCCAGCTCGTGCCGCAGCCGGGCGACCTGGGTGGGGCCCGCGTACCGCGAGAGGTGCGCGAGGGCGGAGCGGAAGGCGCGCAGCACCGGCTCGCGCTGGACGGTCTCCTCGAACCGCGGCAGGTAGCGCGCGGGGAGGCGCACGGGGTCGACGACGGCGTGCGCCAGCGCCAGCCGCGGGCCGAGCAGGGCGGGGTCCGGGTCGTCCCCCTCGTCCACCCAGTGGTCGTCGACGGACCACTCCGACAGGCCGCACTTGGCGGCGGCCAGCAGCCGGTCGGGGTCGTCGCAGTCGGGGTGGGCGAGCATGAAGAGGCGGCCGAACTGGTGGGAGCGGAGGCGGTCGATGCGGCCGGTGAAGATGCCGACCTCCTCGGCCCATGCGACCAGGCGCTCGTTGACCTCCTCGCCGAGAGCGGGGTCGTTGCGGAGGGCGTCGGGGCAGTGCAGCGGCGGGATGCGCACGCCGCCGCGTTCGGTGTGCCCGTCGGGCGCGGCCGCGGGGGAGCCGGGCCCGGCTTCGGCCGCGGGCTCGGCTCCCGTTCCGGTACGGGCGGCGGGCTCCGCCCCGGGCGGCGGCGCGGCCTGGGGCGCGTACCCCGGCAGCGGGCGCGCGGCGGCGGTGCCGAGGCCCGTGGGACCGGGGGGCAGGAGGGCGCGGAGTGCTGCTTCGGTCGTGTGCGGCACACCGGCCTCCGCGGAAGCCGGCGAAGAGATCGTCATACTTCGACGCTAGGCATCTGCGCGGAGTGCGGCAATCGCTCGAAAGAGTAGGCATAAAAGGGGGATTGGCAGGGTGGAGGGCTCTTCGTGAAACCCCTCCGGGTGGAACGGTTGCGTTTCTCCCGGGCGCGGCATAGCGTGATGGTACGAAACCGTTCCGTACGATAAGGATCCCCGCCATGCCCGGCAGGCCCGTCGACCGGTTCCCCGGCCAGACCTCCGACGTCCGCATCCGCCGCCCCCGCATGACCCCCGAGCGCGAGCGTGAGCTGCTCGAAGCCGTGCTGGGCGTGCTGCGCGAGGCCGGGTACGGGGCGCTGTCGATGGATCTCGTGGCGACCCGTGCCCGGTGCAGCAAGGCGACCCTCTACCGGCAGTGGCACAGCAAGGCGGAGATGGTCGCCGCCGCGATGATCGCGAACCGCCCCGTGGACCCCGAAGCCGTCGACACCGGCTCCCTCCGCGGCGACCTGCTCGCCCTCGTCGAGGCGCTGTCCGCCACCGCGGAGAAGGACACCGCGCTGATCGCGGCGATACATCACGCCGCGCTCACCGACGAGGACCTGGCCGCGACCCTGCACACCTCGCTCGCGGAGTACGAGTTCACCCACCTGTCCGTGCTGCTCGACCGCGCGGTGGAGCGCGGCGAGCTGCAACGGCTGCCCGGCGCGGCCGAGTTCCTGCCGCAGCTGCTGTTCGGCGCGGTCGTCACGCGCCCGCTGACCGAGGGGTCGTTCGCCGACTCCACCTACCTCGCCCGGTTCGTCGACCTGGTGGTGCTGCCGGCGCTGCGGCACTCCTGACCCGTACGAACCGCCGCCCCGCCGCGCCGTTCACCGCCCACCGCCCACGGACCTGCGCCGCGCCGCCCGACCCCGGTGCGTACCCCCGACGCCACCGACCCGCACGCCACGACCCGGCCCTCCGACCACTCCCCCCACGGAGCCCGCCATGTCCCGTACCCGTGCCGAAGCCGGCGGCGGCCCCGCCGACGAACCCGCCGGCCTCTCCCAGGCCGAGCGCGCGCACCGCCACCGCTGGCTGATCCTCGGCGTCCTCGGCCTCGCCCAGCTGATGGTCGTCCTCGACGTGACCATCGTGAACATCGCCCTGCCGTCCGCCCAGGCCGACCTCGGCTTCTCCAACGGCGACCGGCAGTGGGTCGTCACCGCGTACTCGCTGGCCTTCGGCAGCCTCCTGCTGCTCGGCGGCCGCATCGCCGACCTCTTCGGCCGCAAGGTCACCTTCCTGGCCGGCCTCGTCGGCTTCGCCGCCGCCTCCGCCGTGGCCGGCGCCGCCGTGAACTTCGAGATGCTCATCATCGCCCGCGCCCTCCAGGGCGCCTTCGGCGCGCTCCTCGCCCCGTCCGCGCTGTCGCTGCTGACGACGACGTTCACCGACCCGGGCGAGCGGGCGAAGGCGTTCAGCGTCTACGGCGCCGTGTCCGGCGCGGGCGGCGCCATCGGCCTGCTGCTGGGCGGCGTGCTCACCGAGTACCTGGACTGGCGCTGGACGCTGTACGTCAACCTGGCCTTCGCCGTCCTCGCCTTCGCCGGTGCCGTCGCGCTGCTGGCCCGTACGGCGCGCGACCGCGGCGTCACGCTCGACGTGCCCGGCACGGCGCTGGTCACCGCCGGCCTGTTCGCCGTCGTCTACGGCTTCTCCAACGCCGAGCACCAGGACTGGGGCGCGCCCGCCACCTGGGGGCTGCTGATCGTCGGCGCCGTGCTGCTCACCGCGTTCGCCTGGTGGCAGACCCGCAGCCCGCACCCGCTGCTGCCGATGCGCATCGTCGCCGACCGCAACCGCGGCGCGTCCTTCCTCGGCATGCTGGTCGCCGCGGCCGGGATGTTCGGCGTCTTCCTCTTCCTCACGTACTACCTGCAGACCGGCCTCGACTACACCCCGATCGAGTCCGGGCTCGCCTTTCTGCCGATGGTCGGCGGCCTGGTGATCGCCGCGATGCTCGCCACCAACGTCGCCGTGCCGCGCCTCGGGCCGCGGCCGGTGGTGCCGTTGGGCATGGCCGTCGCGACCGCCGGCCTGCTGTGGATGACGACGCTGGACCTGAACAGCTCGTACGCGGGACACATCCTGCCGATGATCGTCGTGGCCGGCTTCGGCCTCGGGCTGGTCGTGGCGTCGGCGATGAGCCTGGGCACGCTCGGCGTCTCCGTGCACGACGCGGGCGTGGCCTCGGCGACCGTCAACGCCATGCAGCAGGTCGGCGGGTCCATCGGCATCGCCCTGCTCAACACCCTGTCCGCCAGCGCCGCCAACGACTACCTGTCCGGGCGCGATCCCAGGAACCCGGCCGTGCGGGCGCAGGCGGCGCTGGAGAGCTACCACACCGCGTTCTGGTGGTCGGCGGTGATCTTCGCGGTCGGCGCGGTGGTGACCGTGTTCCTGTACCGGCCGGGCGCGCCCAAGGAGCTGTCGGGCGGGGCGCCCACGGTGCACATGTGAGCCCCGCCCGCGCCCGGTCCAGGGCGACGCACGTGCCCACCACGCTCAGACGACGAGCAGCGACTTGCCCACCGTCGCGCGCCGGGCGAGCGAGGCGTGCGCGTCCTCCGCGCGCGCCAGCGGGTAGGTCGCACCGATCGAGGGCCTGATGCGGCCCGCGGCGGCGAGGTCCAGGGCCTCGACGAGCGCGGCCTGCCGGACGGACTGGGCGGGAGGCCCACCCGCCAGCAGGTTGGTGACCTGCACGTTCCGCTCCTCCGCCGTGCGCTGGTCGATGTCGGCGAAGCCGCCTTCGGACGTCCCGTACGTCACGAACCTGCCGCCGGGCGCCACCGTCTCGAACACCCTCTTGCCCAGCGCGCCCCCGGCGCCGTCGAAGGCTAGATCCACGCCGGCTCCGCCGGCCCCGCCGGCCACCTCCCGGGCCCGGTGCTGCCAGCCGTCCGCGGAGTAGTCGACGGCGTGCTCCGCGCCCAGCTCGCGGGCGAGGGCGAGCTTGCGCTCCCCGCGCGCCGCCGCGACGACGCGCGCCCCCGCGTCGCGCGCCAGCTGCACCACCAGCGACCCCGCCCCGCCGGCCGCCGCCGCGACCAGCACCGTCTCATCCTCGCGGAGCTGTCCCGCGCGGGCGAGGAGGATCGCGGTGGCACCGTCGTGCAGCATGGCCGCCGCCTCGGCGAAGCCGAGCCCGTCGGGGATCTCGACGATCTCCGCCGCGTCGGCGACGACCTGCTCCGCGTACGCGCCGGACGCCGGGGCGACGACGCGCCGCCCGACCCACGCCGCGTCGACGCCCTCCCCGACGGCCAGCACCGTCCCGGCGCCGCCGTTGCCCGGCACGTACGGCGGCTTCACCGGGAAGTGCTCGCCGCCCCAGCCGCTGCGCAGCAGGGTGTCCAGGTAGATGACGTCGGCCACCGCGAGACCCACGACGACCTGCCCCGCCCCCGCCGCCGGCTCGGGCACCTCCGCCGGCACCAGCACCTCGGGTCCGCCGAATTCCCGTACCTCGATCGCACGCACCGCGACCACGCTCCCGTCTTGATCGACTCGATGCGTCCCAACGTAGGAGTTGAACAGAGGTTCAGGTCAACGTGCGCCTGCGCGCGCCGCCGGCCTCCCCCGGCCGTACGCGACGACGGCCGGGGGAGGCGGGGCGTCACACCCCGGTCGACGAGCCCTGCCGGGCCGGCCGTTCGACCTCCGGCGGCCGGGGCTGCGTCGGCGGCTGCGGCTGCGGCTGGGCCTGCGCCTCGGTCCGGGTCTGGGACCGGGGCCGGGACCGCGCCTGGGAGGAGGGCTGGGGCTGGAACGGGGACGGGGACTGCGGCTGGCCCATGGTGTTCCGTACGGAGTCCAGGATGGTCAGCCCCTGGCCGACCAGCCCCGCCGTGAGCTGGCCCAGGCCGTCGGCCCCGTTCAGCACGTTGATGTTGGCGCCCTGCAGACCGGCCGCCGCCCGCTCCACGATCTTCGGGAGCTGGTCGATCAGCTGCTGGTCCAGCGCGACCCGGTCGTTCGAGGACGCAGCCTCGGCCTGGATCTTCGTCCGTTCCGCCTCGGCGAGCGCCAGCACCCGGACCCGCTCGGCCTCCGCCTCGGCGGGCTTGACCACCTCGGCCTGCAGCTCCTGCTGGCGGAGCCGGGCCGCGCGCTCGGCCAGCTCGGTCTGCGCGGCGAGCACGTCCTGCTGGGCGTGCGCCTGCGCCAGCGGCCCGGACTGCGCCGCCTCCGCCTCGACGCGGCTGACCTCGGCCTGGTACTGCGCCCGCACCATGGCGGTCTCCCGGGCGTACTCGGCCTGCTTCCGCGCGGACTCCTGCTCCGCCTCGGACGCCCGCTGCGCCGCCTGCGCCTCGGCGATCTTCGCTTCCCGCTGGATGGCCGCCTGGTGCGGCGCCGACATGGCCCTGATGTAGCCGGTGTCGCCGTCGTCGATCGACTGGATCTGGAACGAGTCGACGATCAGACCGATCCGGCCCATCTCGCTCTTGGAGGTCTCCACCACCTCGGAGGCGAGCTTCTGCCGCTCCGTGACGATCTCCTCGACCGTCATCGAGCCGATGATGGCGCGGAGGTGGCCGGCGAAGATCCGCCCGGTCAGCACCGACATCTCCTTCTGCTCGGAGAGGAAGCGCTGGCCGGCGTTGACGATGCTCTCGATGTCGTTGCCGACCTTGAAGGCGATCACGGCCCGTACGGTCAGCGGGATGCCCTGCCTGGTCACGCAGTGCTCGGCGACCTCGGACTCGTGCATCGCCAGCGACAGGAAGCGGGTCTTGCGGAAGATCGGTAATACGAACCTGCCGTGCCCGACGACGACGCGGAACGGCGCACCGTCCCGCCGGCGCCTCCCGCCCGACACCAGCATGGCCTGGTCGGGGGCCGGAACGCGATAGCCGAACATGCCTACCTCCTCAATCGACGGGACCGCTACCGCCGGTCAGCTCGTCCAACGGATCGATCCACGCGATCACGGTGACCTGGCGACCGCCGCAGTACTCGGTGACCAGTACGTCCGCCCCTTCCGGCAGCGGCTCGGCGGACCAGGCGAGAAAGGTCTCGGTGCCGCCCCGCACCCGCACCAGGACCTCGCCGGGGCCGGCGGACCCGCGCGTGGGGATGACGAGAACGCCGAGACAGCCGATCACGGCGTCGTCAGGCACCATCGATGGAATCCCCTCCATCACCCTGCTCGCGACGTTCATCCGTACCCTACTCACGACGGCGGTCGCTCAATCTTGGTTTCCCCCGCCGGGGAGGGGGCCCGGGCTGTTTTGCTCCCTGGGTGTCGGCGGGGGACCGTAGGCTTGCCCCATGGCGAAGAGTGGCAAGGCGGCACCCGCGGCCGAGGGCCGCGCGGTGGTGCGCAAGGCGAAACCGGCGCCGACGCGGACGGGGCTGGTGCGGCAGGCGCGGCGGATCTACCGCGAGCTGGCCGAGGTGTATCCGTACGCCCACCCGGAACTGGACTTCGAGAACCCGTACCAGCTGCTCATCGCCACGGTGCTCTCCGCCCAGACCACCGACCTGCGGGTGAACCAGACCACGCCCGCGCTCTTCGCCCGGTACCCGACGCCCGAGGACCTGGCGGCGGCCAGTCCGGAGGAGGTCGAGGAGCTGATCCGGCCCACCGGCTTCTTCCGCGCCAAGACCAAGTCGATCATGGGCCTTTCACAGGCGCTGCGGGACGACTTCGGGGGCGAAGTCCCGGGGAACCTGAAGGACCTGGTCAAGCTGCCGGGAGTGGGCCGGAAGACCGCGTTCGTCGTCCTCGGCAACGCCTTCGGGGTCCCCGGCATCACGGTCGACACGCACTTCGCCCGGCTCGTGCGGCGCTGGAAGTGGACCGAGCAGACCGACCCGGACAGGATCGAGCAGGAGGTCGGGTCCCTCTTCCCGAAGAAGGACTGGACGATGCTCTCGCACTACGTGATCTTCCACGGCCGGCGCATCTGCCACGCCCGCAAGCCCGCCTGCGGCGCCTGCCCCATCGCTCCGCTCTGCCCGGCCTACGGCGAGGGGGAGACGGATCCGGACAAGGCGGAGAAGCTGCTGAAGTACGAGAAGGGCGGCATGCCGGGGCAGCGCCTCAAGCCGCCGCCGGACTACCCCGGCCGGCCCGCGCCCCCGCTGGGAGCCGCATGACGCGCGCACGCGAGATGCCCGGCGGACCGGGCACCGGCGCGGCGGCGGAGGCGGCGCGCAGTGAAGCGGACGGGGGCACGCGGAACGGTACGGAGGGCGCGGACTCCGGCCGTGCGCCGGCGGATTCGGCCCCCGCGCCCGTGGCCGTCAGCGACGCCGGCCTGCCCGGCTGGCTGCAGCCCGTCGCCGAAGCCGCCCGTACCGTACGGCCCGAGCAGTTGAGCCGCTTCCTCCCGTCCGACGGCGACGACGGCCGGCCCGCCGCCGTGCTCGTCCTCTTCGGCGACGGCGACCACGGCCCCGAGCTGCTGCTCACCGAGCGCGCCAGCTCGCTGCGCTCGCACGCCGGCCAGCCCTCCTTCCCCGGCGGCTCCCTCGACCCCGAGGACGGCGACCCGGAGGGCGACGGCCCGCCGCGTGCCGCGCTGCGCGAGGCGCAGGAGGAGACCGGGCTCGACCCCGCGGGCGTGCAGGTGTTCGCCGTGCTCCCCCGGCTGTACATCCCCGTCAGCGGCTTCGTCGTCTCGCCCGTGCTCGGCTGGTGGCGCGAGCCCAGCCCCGTCGGCGTCGTCGATCCGGCCGAGACGGCCCGGGTGTTCAGCGTCACGGTGGCGGATCTCACCGACCCGGCGAACCGCGCGATGGCCGTGCACCCGCGCGGCCACCTCGGCCCCGCGTTCCTCGTCGGCTCCGCGCTGGTCTGGGGTTTCACCGCCGGCGTGATCGACCGCATTCTGCACCTGGCCGGGTGGGAGCGCCCGTGGGATCGCGAACGCCGGGTGCCGCTGGACTGGCACGCATGAGACGGTGACCGGGTGAACGTGCTGGACATCCTGCTGGTGGCGGCGGCCGTGTGGTTCGCCGTGGTCGGGTATCGCCAGGGTTTCGTGGTCGGCGTGCTGTCCGTCTGCGGCTTCGTCGGCGGCGGGCTGCTGGCCATCTATCTGCTGCCGGTCGTCTGGGACTTGCTGACCGACGGCGCCGCCCTCGGCCCGACGGCCGCGTTCGGCGCCATCGTCCTCGTCCTCATAGCGGCCTCGGTGGGGCAGGGGCTCACCACCCACCTCGGCAACCAGCTGCGGCAGTACATCACCTGGTCCCCCGCCCGCTCCCTCGACGCCACCGGCGGCGCGCTGGTCAACGTCGTGGCGCTGCTGCTCGTCGCCTGGCTGCTCGGCACGGCGCTGGCGTCGACGACGCTGCCGACCGTCGCCCGCGAGGTGCGGCAGTCGCAGGTGCTGAACGGCGTCGCCGAGGTGATGCCGAAGAGCGCCGACACCTGGTTCGGCGAGTTCAGCTCGGTGCTGTCGGAGAACAGGTTCCCGCAGGTCTTCGCGCCGTTCCAGAGCGAGCAGATCACGAACGTGCCGGCGCCCGACCCCGCGCTGACAAGCAGCCCGGTGGTGGAGCGGGCCCGGGAGAGCATCGTCAAGGTCGTCGGCACCGCCCAGTCCTGCGGCAAGATACTGGAGGGCACCGGCTTCGTCTTCGCACCGCAGCGCGTGATGACCAACGCCCACGTCGTCGGCGGCGTCGACGAGCCCACCGTGCAGATCGGCGGCGAGGGCGAGGAGTACGACGGCGAGGTCGTGCTCTACGACTGGCAGCGGGACATCGCCGTGCTGGAGGTCCCCGAGCTGGACGCCCCCGCCCTGCCGTTCGACCAGGACGACGCCGGGCGCGGCGACGACGCCATCGTCGCCGGCTTCCCGGAGAACGGCGGCTTCGACGTACGGGCGGCGCGCGTGCGCGACCGCATAACGGCCAACGGCCCGGACATCTACCGCCGCGGCACGGTCAACCGCGACGTCTACTCGCTCTTCACCCTCGTCCGCCAGGGCAACTCCGGCGGTCCGCTGCTCAACCCCGAGGGCGCCGTCGTGGGCGTCATCTTCGCCCGGTCCATGGACGACCAGGACACCGGCTACGCGCTGACCGTCGACGAGGTCCGCGAGGACATCGAGCGCGGGCGCACGGCGTCGCGGCAGGTGGACAGCGACAGCTGTGCCATGTGAGACGGGCGGGGGCTGGGCCCGGATCTGGGGCTGGGGGCACGACCCCCGGGGGACCTTCGCAGGGCCCGGCCCCGGCGGAGCCGCTCAGTGCACGCGCCGCAACCGGGCGCTCATCCAGCGGGCCCGGCGGCGGAGGATGTGCGGGATCCCCAGACGCAGGTCCACTTCACGGTGCGCCGCTGCGCCCGGGAGCGATCTGGCGTCCGGGGCGGGGGCGCGGTGGGTTCCTACGTCGTTGTAGTCATGCGTCCAACCCATACCCGGATCCTCCCCTCGGCAGGCGGCCGGTAATCGCCCTTTCTCGTGCCAATCGGCCTATGCAGGGTGCAATTGACGTGTGCAGATTCAGCCACCGCCCCGTCCGCCGACGCCGTACGGACGGTGGACCCGCCGCCCACCTGGGGTGGTTCAGCGGTCGGGCTCGGGATCCCGGAGCCAGTTGACGAGTTCGGCGGTGAACGCGACCGGGTCCTCCTCGTGCGGGAAGTGCCCGAGACCGTCGAAAAGCCGCCACCGGTACGGCGCTTCCACGTACGCCACCGACCCCGCCGCGCTGCGCGTGCGCATCACCGGATCGAGGGAACCGTGCAGGTGCAGCACCGGCACCCGCACCGGCAGCTTCATCCGGCGGTAGAACTGCACGCCGTCGGGGCGCCCCAGCGACCGTACGAGCCACCGGTACGGCTCCACCGAGCAGTGCGCCGTGGAGGGCACGGTCATCGCCCGCCGGTAGACCTCCAGCGTCTTGTCGTCCGGCTGCCGCGGCCCCGACCAGGCGCGGATGAGCCGGCCGACCAACGCGGCGTCGTCGGCGACGAGTTGCCGCTCGGGCAGCCAGGGGGGCTGGGCGCTCCAGACGAAGGAGCCCGCGGCGCTCTGCCGCGGATCGGTGAGCATCGCGGAGCGCCAGCGGCGCGGGTGCGGCATCGCGGAGACGGTCAGCCGGCGGACGAGCTTGGGGCGCATGACGGCGGCCGTCCAGGCCAGGTAGCCGCCGAGGTCGTGGCCGACGAGCGCGGCGTCCGGCTCGCCGAGGGAGCGGATCACGCCGGTGACGTCGAGGGCGAGGTTCGCCGGGTCGTAGCCGCGGGGCGTGCGGTCGCTGCCGCCGACGCCCCGCAGGTCCATGGCCACCGCGCGGTACCCGGCCTCGGCGAGGGCCGGCAGCTGGTGCCGCCAGGTCCACCAGAACTGCGGGAAGCCGTGCAGCAGCAGGACCAGTGGCCCTTCGCCCATCTCCACGATGTGGAAGCGGGCGCCGTTCGCGGCGACGTCCCTGTGGGTCCAGGGGCCTTCTAGGTGGACTGCCGGTTCGACTGGCGACGGTGCCGTCATGACTCCGAGCGTGCCACGTCCGCGGCCGGCTTGCGTCGGTCCGCCGGATGACTTCGGCCGCGCAGGGAGTCGGAGAGGACGCCGGCGGTCTCCTTGGCGGAGTTCATCGCGCGCTCGGGCTTGCGCATCTTGCGCACCTTGGCGATGCCCCAGAAGGCGACGGCCGCGCCGAGGGCCAGGTGGGCGCCGAAGACGATGAGGAACGACCAGCCGAGGGCGAGGCCCAGGGCGTGCACCCCGTAGGCGGCGGCGAAGCTGAGCACCGGGATGCCGAAGAGGACCAGCACGGCGGCGATGCCAAGGGCGGCGCCGCCGGCTCCGGCCCGCTTGATGTCCTCCCGGGTCTCGGCCTTGAGCAGGGCGATCTCGTCGTGGACGAGGGCGCTCAGACCGGTGGTGGCGGTCGAGACGAGCTGCCCGAGGCTCTGCTGTGTGTCGAGGTGCTCGTCGGTGCCGGCCGCGGCCGACCCGTTGCTTTTCGTGGTGCTGATCCCGTCCGCGGCCGTCCGGTCACCTACCGCACCGTTGCCGGCTGCGCTCATCGTCCGTCCCTTCGCCGCCTGGAGTCACATCATGCCCGACCGTCCCCCGGATCGCCGGTCGGGTGCCGCAATTCGGCACGCTTGCGGTGCTCGGCGGCCTTTTCCTCGTGGATGACGGCCATCCGCCGGTGGTAGTCCGGGTCGTCCTGCTGGTACAGGTCGGGTATGCCGTCGCCGTCGTCGTCGCGCTCGTCCTCCTCGGCTATCGCCTTGTAGCGATTGTCCCGGAACTTGAGCAGGATGCACGCCAGGATCGCGGCGATGACCGAGCCCGTCAGCACCGCCGCCTTGGTCTCTTCGGCCAGGGCGACGTCGTCGGCGAAGGCCAGTTCGCTGATGAGCAGCGAGACGGTGAATCCGATGCCGGCGAGCGTGGCGACGGCGAACACGTCGGGCCAGGAGAGCGCCGGGTTCAGCTCCGCCCGGGTGAAGCGGACGGCGAGCCGGGAGCCGAGCGTGATGCCGACGATCTTGCCGACGACCAGGCCGAGCACGACCCCCAGCGGCTCGGGGTCGGTGAACACCCCGGCCAGCGCATCGGCGTTCACGGACACGCCCGCCGCGAAGAACGCGAAGACGGGCACGGCCAGGCCGGCGGAGAGCGGGCGGACCTGGTGCTCGATGCGCTCGCCGGGCGAGCACTCTTCGCCCGGTCGGGTGGTGACGCGCAGCATCAGGCCCATGGCGACGCCCGCGATGGTGGCGTGCACGCCGCTGGCGTGCATGAGCGCCCAGTTGACGAGGGCCAGCGGCAGGTACACGTACCAGCCGCGCACCTCGCGGCGCTGCAGGAACCAGAAGAGGGCCAGGCCGGCGAGGGCGAGGCCGAGGGCGGCGAAGTTGAGCCCGGAGGTGAAGAAGACCGCGATGATCAGGATCGCGAAGAGGTCGTCCACGACGGCCAGCGTCAGCAGGAAGGCGCGCAGCGCGGAGGGGAGGTTGCTGCCGATGACCGCGAGCACGGCGAGGGCGAAGGCGATGTCGGTGGCGGTGGGGATGGCCCAGCCGCCGAGGTCGCCGCGGCCGGCGTTGACGGTGAAGTAGACGAGGGCGGGGACGGCCATGCCGCAGACGGCGGCGACTATCGGCAGGGCGGCGGCCCGTGGGTCGCGCAGCTCGCCGTCGACGAGTTCGCGCTTCAGCTCGACGCCGACGACGAAGAAGAAGACCGTCAGCAGCCCGTCCTGGGCCCAGTGGGTGAGGTCGATGTGGAGGTCGAGCGCGGAGGGGCCGAAGGTGAAGTGCCTGATGTCCTCGTAGGTGCCGCTGAGGGCGCTGTTCGCGAAGATGAGGGCGATGACGGCCGCGGCCAGCAGGATGAGTCCGCCGACGGTCTCCGTGCGCAGGGCCTCGGCGAGGAACTTGTTCTCTTTGAGGGATGGCCTGCGGAGGAACTCGGACGGCTGCTGGCGCTGGGGCGCGGTCACGACGGGGCCTCCCGGGCGGTCGACGGCAGATACACGGGTGCTGTGTGCCGACCAGACTTCCCGGCGCGCCTCAGACTTTTGTCGCTTTATTTTTCTGTCTCTCTCACCCTACAGGGCGGCGCCGCCGATCCATCTGGAGTCAGTTTACGGGGCAAAAGGGATATACGGCTCGGTCATGGGGTGGGGGGGAGGGCGGTCAGGGCACGGTGTGCGGGCCCGGCCGGGCAGCGCCGGGCCCGCCGGGGGCGGGGTGGTTCCCCGCCGCCGGCGCGGCTCACTGTCCCGGCTGTGCCCCGGCCGTGCCGGGGTCGCCGCGCGGTTCCGCCGCGGTCGTCCCGGGCCGTGCCGCGGGTGCTGTCCTCGCGGTCTCAGTCCTCCGAGGCCGCGCTCGGCAGCTTGGCCTGGATGAGGTCCATGACCGTGGTGTCCGTCAGCGTCGTGACGTCGCCCATCTGGCGGTTCTCGGCGACGTCCCGCAGCAGCCGGCGCATGATCTTGCCGGAGCGGGTCTTGGGCAGCTCCGCGACCGGCAGGATCCGCTTGGGCTTGGCGATCGGGCCCAGGGCCTTCGCCACGTGCGCCCGCAGCTCCTCCACCAGCCCGTCCGCCTCTTCGGCGCCCCCGCGCAGGATCACGAAGGCGACGATGGCCTGCGTGGTCTGCGGGTCGGTGGCGCCGACGACCGCGGCCTCGGCGACCTTGGGGTGCGAGACGAGGGCGGACTCCACCTCGGTGGTGGAGATGTTGTGCCCGGAGACGAGCATGACGTCGTCGACGCGGCCCAGCAGCCAGATGTCGCCGTCGTCGTCCTTCTTCGCGCCGTCACCCGCGAAGTACCGGCCTTCGAAGCGGGACCAGTACGTGTCCCTGTAGCGCTGGTCGTCGCCCCAGATCGTGCGCAGCATCGACGGCCACGGCTCCGTGAGCACCAGGTAGCCGCCGGAGCCGTCCGGGACCTCGCGCGCCTCGTCGTCCACGACGGTGGCCGCGATGCCGGGCAGCGGCACCTGCGCGGAGCCGGGCTTCGTGCTCGTCACGCCGGGCAGCGGGCTGATCATGATGCCGCCCGTCTCCGTCTGCCACCACGTGTCGACCACGGGCGTGCGGCCGCCGCCGATGTGCTCCCGGTACCAGATCCACGCCTCGGGGTTGATCGGCTCGCCGACCGAGCCGAGCACCCGCAGGCTGCTCAGGTCGAACTTGGCCGGGACGGCGTCGCCCCACTTCATGCACGCGCGGATCGCGGTGGGGGCGGTGTAGAAGATCGAGACCCGGTACTTCTGGACGATCTCCCACCAGCGGCCCTGGTGCGGGGTGTCGGGCGTGCCCTCGTAAAGCACCTGGGTGGCCCCGTTGGAGAGCGGGCCGTACACGATGTACGAGTGGCCGGTGACCCAGCCGACGTCGGCCGTGCACCAGTACACGTCGGACTCGGGCTTGAGGTCGAAGACGGCGTGGTGGGTGTAGGAGACCTGGGTGAGATAGCCCCCGGTGGTGTGCAGGATCCCCTTGGGCTTACCCGTCGTGCCCGAGGTGTAGAGGATGAAGAGCGGGTGCTCGGCGGGGAACGCCTCGGGGGTGTGCGTCTCCTCCTGCCGGTCGACGACGTCGTGCCACCACACGTCGCGGCCCTCGGTCCAGGCCACCTCCTGGCCCGTCCGGCGCACCACCAGCACGTTGCGCACGTGCTCGGAGCGCTCCACCGCCTCGTCCACCGCGGGCTTCAGGGCGGACGGCTTGCCGCGCCGGTACCCGCCGTCGGCGGTGATGACCACGCGCGCGTCCGCGTCCGCGATCCGGGTCGCCAGCGCGTCGGCGGAGAAGCCGCCGAAGACCACCGAGTGGGGTGCGCCGATGCGGGCGCAGGCCAGCATCGCGACAACGGTCTCGGGGATCATCGGCATGTAGACCGCGACCCGGTCGCCGGTCTGCACGCCCAGCTCCACCAGCGCGTTCGCCGCCTTGGCGACGTCCCGCTGCAGCTCGGCGTAGGTGATCGAGCGCGAGTCGCCCGGCTCGCCCTCGAAGTGGATCGCGACGCGGTCGCCGAGGCCGGCCTCGACGTGCCGGTCCACGCAGTTGTACGCGACGTTGAGCGCGCCGTCCTCGAACCACTTCGCGAACGGCGGGTTCGACCAGTCGAGCGTCTCGGTGGGCTCGGTGGCCCAGCTGAGCCTCCGGGCCTGCTCCGCCCAGAAGCCCAGCCGGTCCGCACGGGCCTGCTCGTACGCCTCCGCCGTGACGTTCGCGTGTGCGGCCAGCTCGGCGGGCGGCTCGAACCGGCGTTCCTCCTTGAGCAGGTTGGCCAGGCTTTCGTTGCTCACGACATCTCCCTTTCCAGGATGTCCGCCTCAGTCCAGGGCCTAGCTCATCAGGCGCGGGGAGGGCGTGACAAGAGCCTGGGGATAAATTGGTTTAGACCTGTGGGCAACCGTCGGTGCGGTGCGCGGCCGGACATCACGCCGGAGCGGGCTGCGGCTGCCCGGCGGCGGGACCGGGACGTACCGCCGTGAAGTCCCCCTCGGCTCCCAGCACGTATGTCTGCGCCTCGCCGACGTGGAAGTACATCCCGTGCAGGCTCAGCGAGCCGTCGGCCAGCCGGCGGCGCACACACGGGTGCCGGCGCAGGTGGTCCAGCTGCTGCGCGACGTTGGCCAGGCTCACCCGCTCGGACTCGTCCGCGTACGGCCGGCCGGTGATCCGGGGGCCGCCGGCGCGGGCCCGCACCAGGCTCGGCAGCCCGTGGTGCAGCCAGCGCCGCAGCGGCGTCGGGGGCACGTCACCGGCGGACCCGGCGTCCTCCCCGCGTGCGGCCTCCCCGTCGACCAGCGCCCCCATCGCGCCGCAGCCCGAGTGCCCGCACACCGTGATCGACTCGACCCGCAGCACCTCGACGGCGAACTCGACCGCCGCCGCGACGGAGTCGTCGTGCGGCCCGGTCCCGGCGTCCGCGCCCGCCCGCTGTCCGGTCCCGTCCGGCGGCGGCACCAGGTTCCCCACGTTCCGTACCGTGAAGAGGTCGCCCGGCCCGCTCGACGTGATCATGCTGGGGACCACCCGGGAGTCCGAGCAGGTGAGAAAGAGCTGCGTCGGCCGCTGCCCCTCGCGGGCCAGCCGCGCCAGCTCCTCGCGCAGCCGTGGCGCGGTGTTGCGCTGGAAGGTGCTGATGCCGCTGAGCAGCCGGTGCGCCGGCGCGGGCGTCTTTGGCGTCGTCACGCAGCAGTGGTTGCGCCACGGCGTCCAGGGGTGGCAGTGGTGCGCCGTGCCCGGCTCGGCGATGCGCCGGCCCGTGGCGGTGGTCAGCTCCGCGGCGCCCCCGTGTGCGACGTGCGCCCGGCGCCACTCCTGCAGCGTCTCGTACGCGGCGTGGTCCATGAACGAGCCGGTCAGCTCCACCTCCGCCGCCGCGCCCCGCGGCACCTGCGTGAGCACCCTGCTCAGCCGCGGCACGGCGAGGAAGGTGAGCTGCCCGTGCACCTGGACGCGGTACGTGTCCTCCCGTTCGTCCCGTCCGGCGCCGCCCTCCGCGCCGGGCCGCCCCGGTCCTCCGGGGCGCCGCTCCAGCGTCACCCGCGTACGGGACAGCCGGTGCAGCGCCACCGCCACCGCCACCGCGATCCCCACGGCGACGCCCTCCAGCACCCCCAGCAGCACGACCCCGGCGACGGTCGCCGCGTACACGGGGATCTCCCGGTGCCGCCGCACCGACCGCATGTGGCTGATCTTCACCATCTGGATGCCGACCACCATCACCAGCGCCCCCAGCGCCGCCAGCGGGATCAGCTCCAGCATCCCCACCAGCAGCAGCGACGCCAGCACCACCCACACCCCGTGCAGCACGGCGGACCTGCGGCTGACCGCCCCCGCCGCGACGTTCGCCGAGCTGCGCACGGCGACCCCGGTGACGGGCAGCCCGCCGCACAGCCCCGCGACGAAGTTGCCGGCCCCCTGGGCGCGCAGCTCCCGGTCGAGGTCGGCGCGCGGCACGGGGTGCGCGTCGCCGCGCGCCATGGCGAGCTTGTCGACCGCCACCGCGGACAGCAGCGACTCCACGCTGGCCACGACCGTGATCGTCAGCACCGCGGCCACCAGGCCCAGCACGGGCCCGTCCGGCGTCCCCGCGAGCGCGTGGCTGCTCCACGCGGGCAGGTCCACGCGCGGCAGCCGCATCCCGGTGAGGGAGGCGAAGCCGGTGGCGACCACGATGGCGGCCAGCGCTCCCGGCAGGTACCGCAGCGGCCCCGTGCCCCGCCCGCGCAGCCACGGCCAGCCGAGCAGCACGACGATGACGACGGCGCTCACCGACACCGCACCGGTGTGCAGGTCGGCGAGCTGGCCGGGCAGCGCCAACGTGTTGTCGACGGGCGAGCTCTGCGGGCTGCCGCCGAGGACGATGTGCAGCTGGGCCAGCGCGATGGTCACGCCGATGCCGGCGAGCATGCCGTGCACGATGGCCGGGCTGACCGCCAGCGCGGACCGGGCCACCCTGAGCGAGCCGAGCGCGAGCTGTGTGAGCCCCGCGAGGGCGGTGATGGCGCAGGTGGCGCGCCAGCCGTACTGCTGGATGAGGTCGGCCGTGACCACGGTCAGCCCGGCGGCGGGCCCGCTGACCTGCAACGGCGCCCCGCAGAGCAGGCCGACGACGATGCCGCCCACGGCCGCGGACAGCAGCCCGGCCTGCAGCGGGGCGCCGGTCGCGAGCGCGATGCCCAGCGAGAGCGGCAGGGCGATGAGGAAGACGGTGACGGAGGCGGACAGGTCGGCGGCGAGGGGACGCCGGCCGCAGGCGCGGTCGCGCGGATCCGGCTCCTTCGCGCGCTCGGCGGAAGTGCTTCCCGGGGGGGTCGGGCGTCCTGCGGGCATGTGGCGTCTCCTCGTTGGGGAGGGGGCGTCGAGCAGCACGGGCACACGGCTTGACGTCACTCTGAGTGACAGTACGGTGACCCTCAAGGGTAAGTAAATGAATCGTAATGCCACGTAAAGAGTTTGCGAAGGGCTTTACTCCGGCCGGCCCGCTTCTCCCATCCATCGAGTGAATGCAGAGAGATAATCTGAATTTCTGGTTATCCCTCTTTCCGAGCGTGCGGCGAGGAATCGCGCGTGTATTCGGCTATTCGAGTCAGCACGTCCCTGGCGGCGTCGGGAAGAGGTGGAAGCTTTGTTCGGAACATGGCGGGCGACCGTGGGAATCTGCGGCGTCCTCGCACTGGGGGGTGTGGCGGTCGCGAGCTGTTCTCCCGGTACGGGACCGGACGGCGATACGCAGCGCTCGGGGAGCGACGGCACGGCGGACGACGCGGCACCCGGAAATGGCCGGCCGCTGAAGCTCATCGGCGACGGCTCCACCGCCTACACCGGCGCGCAGCCCAACCAGCCCACGGTCAGCCGGATGACGGCGGGCACCAGGCCGCCGCAGTTCGTCGTCTTCTCCTGGGACGGCGCCGGCGAGGACGGCCAGCGCCTCTTCTCCCACTTCCGCAAGGTGGCGCGGGAGAACGACGCGGCCATGACGTACTTCCTCAGCGGCGTGTACGTCCTCCCCCGGGACAAGCGCATGGAGTACGAGCCCCCGGGCCACCCCCGCGGCGCCTCCGACATCGGCTACCTGGACGAGGAGGAGATCAGCGCCACCCTGGAGCAGGTGCGCGGCGCCTGGCTGGAGGGCAGCGAGATCGGCACCCACTTCAACGGCCACTTCTGCGGCCGTACGGGCGTCGCGAGCTGGTCGAAGGAGGACTGGAAGAGCGAGATCGCGCAGGCCAAGCAGTTCGTGCAGCAGTGGAAGACGAACACCGGCCGGAAGAAGGCGGATCCGCTTCCCTTCGACTACGACAGGGAGCTGATCGGCGGCCGCGCACCCTGCCTGGAGGGCCAGAAGAACCTCATCAAGGCCGCCGGGGAGATGGGTTTCCGCTATGACACCAGCGGTGTCAGCAGTCAGGTGTGGCCTAAGAAGAAGGAGGGCGTCTGGGACCTGTCGCTGCAGGAGGTCCCGTTCCCCGGCCGCGCCTTCGAAGTCGTGAGCATGGACTACAACTTCATGGCCAACCAGTCGGGCACCGCCTATGCGCCGCCCGCCCAGCACGCGGCCTTCGAACGGCAGATGCGCGAGGGGCTACTGGCCGGTTTCGAGCGCGCCTACACCGGCAACCGCGCACCCCTCATCATCGGAAACCACTTCGAGAGCTGGAACGGCGGCGCGTACATGCGCGCCGTCGAGGACACCATCAAGACCGTCTGTCCCAAGAAGGACGTGCACTGCGTCTCGTTCCGGCAGCTGGTCGACTGGCTGGACGCCCAGGACCCGGGCACGCTGGCGAAGCTGCGCACGCTGGACGTGGGCGAGCGGCCGGCGAAGGGCTGGGAGAAGTTCCTGGCGGAGCCGGCGGCCTCCGCGAAGCAGGGGAGCGCGAAGCGCGCCGGGGAGCCGGCGGAGTCCGCGCAGAAGGACCCCGCCGGCACCGCGGACGCCGGGCAGGGTCAGGCGGGCTGAGGGGCGGCGGCCGTGCCCGGTACCGCGGCGCCGGGCACGGCCGCGTCCGGCAGCGCCCGGGCGGGCGCGGTCTCGCCCAGCACGAAGCCGGGGTCGATCTGGGCCGTCAGGTCCGCCCCGGTCCTCGCGTTGCCCCAGCTCTCGGCGTTCCTGCGGTGGAAGTGCACCATCTGGGCGGTGTAGCGGGCCCAGTCACGCCGTTCGTACGACGCGTCCACGGCCCCGTACATCTCCCGCAGCACCTGCGCGGCCGGCTCCTCCAGCGCCGCGCACTCCGGCGGACGGCCCTTCTCCATCGCCCGCACCCAGTCGGAGTGCGGGAACGCGGCCAGCAGGTCGGCGCCCACCTCCGCGCGCAGGAACTCCAGGTCGTCCGGGCCCTGCACCTTGTTGCCGACGACGCGCAGCGCGACGTCGAAGTCGCGCGCGTACTCCTTGTACTGCCGGTAGACGGACACACCCTTGCGGGTGGGCTCGGCGACGAGGAACGTCATGTCGAAACGCGTGAACATCCCCGAGGCGAAGGAGTCGCTGCCCGCCGTCATGTCGACGACGATGTACTCCTCGCGCCCGTCGACCAGGTGGTTGAGGCACAGCTCCACCGCGCCGGTCTTGGAGTGGTAGCAGGCGACACCGAGGTCGGCCTCGGTGAACGGGCCGGTGACCATGAGGCGTACGGAGCCGTTGTCCAACCGCACGGGACGGGCGCACGCGTCGTACACGGGGTTGTCCCCGGTGACCGAGAGCAGACGTGAGCCCGTGCCGGGAGGCGTCGTCTTGATCATTCCGGCGGCGTCCGGGATACGCGGGTTGGCGCCCCGCAGGTGTTCCTTGATGAGCGGGAGGTGCGCGCCGAGCGCGGGCAGCCGGGCGGCCTCCTCCTCGTCAAGCCCGAGGGCGGCCCCCAGGTGCTGGTTGATGTCCGCGTCGACGGCGAGCACGGGACGGCCGGTGCCGGCGAGCTGCCGGACGAAGAGGGACGACAGGGTGGTCTTGCCGCTGCCGCCCTTACCCACGAAAGCGATCTTCATGTTCAGAAACGGTAGCCGGATCTTGGCCCGCGGTCAGGCAAAGGGCCGCACAAGTCCACCCCATCGGGTTGCGTAGGCTCGTACGCATGACGAGCGCGACCGACCCGCTGGCGGCCCTGAGCACCCTTCCGGGAGTCGAGGAGGCCGTGTCCTCTGTACGGAGGTCGGTCGATCGCGTCTACGGGCACCGGGTCATGCGGCGGCGCAGCAGCGAGGTGTCGGCGGAGGCGGCGCTGCGCGGCGCGCGGGCCTCGGCGGCGCTGTCGGGGGCGGACTGGGCGCTGGAGGAGGTGCGCAGACGCAGCGACTTCTCCGCGCCGGGGGAGCCGCGGACGGTGGGCGGGGCGCTGCGGGTGAACGCGGAGGCGGGACAACTGCTGAGCACGTGGCGGCAGTCGCCGATGCGGGTGCTGGCCCGGCTGCACGTGGTGGCGTCGGGCGGGACGGGGGGCTCCTCCGGCGGGTCTGCGGACTCCGGAGGGCCGGCGGGCGGTGCCGGGACGGATGCCGCGGCGGGCGCCGGTGCGGCGGTCGGGCGGCCCCGGCTGGCCGGCGAGAGCGTCGCGGAGCCGGACGTGGCGCTGCCGTCGCCGCCGCCGGACGGCGACGAGACGGCGGCCCGGCTGGACGCGCTGGCGGCCCTGGTGGTCGCCGGCTCGTCGGCTCCGGCGCTGGTCATGGCGGCGGTGGTGCACGGCGAACTGCTGACGCTGCGCCCGTTCCGTACCGGCAACGGCCTCGTCGCACGGGCCGCCGAGCGGATCGTCCTGGCCGGCAGCGGGCTGGACCCGAAGGCGGTCTGCCCGGCCGAGGTGGGGCACGCGGAGCAGGGGCGTGCGGCGTACGAGGCGGCGCTCGCGGGCTACGCGGGCGGGACGCCGGAGGGCGTCGGGGAGTGGATCGCGCACTGCGGCCGGGCTGTCGAGCTGGGGGCGCGGGAGAGCACGGCGGTGTGCGAGGCGCTGCAGCGGGGGGCCGCGTAGGGGCGCGCCGCGATCGGCGTGCCCGGCCGGTGCGGGCCGTCGCGGGGGCGCGGGCGCAGAGTTGCGGCGGCACCCTGGGGCACCGCCGCTGTCTCATGTCCGCCGGGGTACCAGTGCGTGCACTTTTTTGCCCATCAGGCCCGGAACTTCGCCGGTTCCTGGTGTGGCGGTCCCTATTCGAGGGATCGGCGTCGCGTGGGTTCCCGACTTCCATGTGCGGTCCGTGGGGCCGTGGTTGCTGGGGGATCCTTCGCGGATGCCCTGGCTCTCGCGGGCCGTAATCCCTTTGTACTCCTGTCCGCGGTGAGAGGGAAGTACGGCGCTGGGATATTTACTTTCACCTGCAAATGATTGCGAAGGTTACTCATCGGGCAAAGCGGAAGCCGTGCAGGTCAGGGCGGTGGGCAGGGTCTCAGGCCGCCTGGATGCGGCGCCGGTACGTGTACCAGACCACCCCGGCCGCGGTCACCGCCGCCAGCCCCGCGGCCGCCGCGGCCAGGACCGGCCGGGAGGGCAGCGTGAACTGCGGCAGCCGCTGCTTCAGCCGTACGGGACGGGCGAACGACAGCACCGGCCAGTCCCGCTCGGCCGCCTCGCGGCGCAGCGCCCGGTCGGGGTTGACGGCGTACGGGTGGCCGACGGCCTCCAGGAGGGGGACATCCGTGATCGAGTCGCTGTACGCGTACGAGCGGGCCAGGTCGTACCCCTCGGCGGCGGCCAGCTCCGCCACCGCCTCCGCCTTGGCGGGTCCGTAGGCGTAGTACTCGATGTCGCCGGTGTAGCGGCCGCCCTCGACGACCATGCGGGTGGCGATCGTGCGGTCCGCGCCGAGCAGCTCGCCGATGGGCTCGACGACCTCGGCGCCCGAGCTGCTGACGATGACGACGTCGCGGCCGGCGAGGTGGTGGTCCTCGATGAGGGCGGCGGCCTCGTCATAGATGATCGGGTCGATGAGGTCGTGGAGGGTCTCGGCCACGATCTCGCTGACCTGGGCCACGTTCCAGCCGCGGCAGAGGTCGGAGAGGTAGGCGCGCATGCGCTCCGTCTGCTCGTGGTCGGCGCCGCCCAGGAGATAGATGAACTGCGAGTAGGCGGATCGGAGCACTGCCCTCCGGTTGATCAGCCCGCCGTGGTAGAACGACCGGCTGAAGGTCAGCGTGCTCGACTTCGCAATGACCGTCTTGTCCAGATCGAAGAAGGCGGCCGTCCTGGGCAACGAGTGGTTTTCCACGAGTGCGAGCATAGGCGCCCACCATTCGGCGTAAGCTGTGGCGCGTGGGTTTGCCTGAGAAGCCTCTCGGGTACACCATGGAAGTCACGGATCGTTCGCGACCGTGCTAACCCGGACCGGCTCCTCCCCCCCCGAGTCGGCCGTGGGGACGACCCCCGCTCTCCCCCCCGGCGGGGGTCGTCGCATGTCCGGACTTCGGCATTCTCGTTTTTCTTCGGCCGCGTCGGATCTTCTTCCGCTCTTCCCGGCCGCTCCTTGCTTCAGGCCGCCCTTCAGGCTGTCTTCATCGCTGTCGTGGAACTAGACGCATCACCGTGGGTAACCGTTGCCCCCGATCTGAACGCTCCCCCGAACGGGTGACGGAGTTGTCCACAACCGGCGGGTTGTCCCCAGATCCTGACCAAGATCCCCGTGGGGCGGGTCGGCCGGGACACCGTGGGGGTCGGCAGCGGGTCCGGCGCCGTCGCGGAGGGCGGCGGCGCGGACCGGGGTGGACGGCGTGCCGGGAGGGCGCGCGGATGAGACGGGGGAGGCGGCTGATGGGCCGGATGCGGAGCGGCGGCGTGGACGGCGTGGACGGCGGGGTCGGCGGCCGGCCGCTGGTCGTCACGGAGGACGAGGAGCTGCTGGACGACCTGCTGCGGCTGTGCGCCGCGGCGGGGACGCAGGCGGAGGTCTCGCACGCGCCGGGGCGGCAGGACTGGGCCGCGGCGCCGCTGGTGCTGGTCGGGGACGACAGCGCCGGGCGGCTGACGGCGGCGGGGCCGCCCCGGCGGGAGGGGGTGCTGCTCGTGGGCCGGGATCAGGACGATCCGGGGGTGTGGCAGCGGGCGATCGCGGTCGGGGCGGAGCAGGTGCTCGTGCTGCCGGACGAGGAGACGGCGCTGGTGGACCGGCTCGCCGACGCCGCGGAGGGGACCGGCGGGCAGGCCCGCACGGTCGGCGTCGTCGGCGGCCGGGGCGGTGCCGGGGCCTCCACGCTGGCCTGCGCGCTCGGGGTGACGGCGGCGCGGGCCGGGCAGCGGACGGTGCTGGTCGACGCGGATCCGCTGGGCGGCGGGCTCGACGTGCTGCTCGGCGGGGAGGACGCGGAGGGGCTGCGCTGGCCGGCCTTCGCGTCGTCGCGGGGCCGGATCGGCGGAGCCGCGCTGGAGGAGTCGCTGCCGCGGCTGCACGGCCTGCGGCTGCTGAGCTGGGACCGGGGCGGCGACGCGGGGGCGGTGCCGGTGGCGCCGGCGGCGATGCGGTCGGTGCTGGCGGCGGCCCGCCGGCGCAGCGGCGTGGTCGTGGTGGACCTGCCGCGGCGGGTGGACGGGCCGGTGGCGGAGGCGCTGGCCCAGTTGGACGTGGGACTGCTGGTGGTGCCTGCCGAACTGCGCGCGGTGGCGGCGGCGCACCGGGTGGCGGAGGAGGTGCGGACGGTGCTCAGCGACCTGCGGGTGGTGGTCCGCGGCCCGGCGCGGGGCGGCCTCGCGGCCGAGGACGTCGCCGGTCTCCTGGGCCTGCCGCTCGCCGGTGAACTCCCCGCGGAGCCGGGCCTGCCGCAGGCCGCCGAGACCGGCACCCCCTCCCCGGGCAGCCGCCCCCGCGCCCCGCTGTCCCGCTTCTGTACGGAGTTCTGGGCCCGGGTGCTGCCGGGCGCCAGCGCGGAGGGCGTGTCCGTATGAGCGGCGGCGGGATGCGTACGGAACACGCTGCCGGCAGCCGGGTCGCGGAGCCGGAGCCGGAGGCGGGGCCGGGGATGGAGCCGGGGCGGGAGCCGGGGGCGGGGGCTCGTCGCACCCGTGCCGGAGCACCATGGCGGCAAGGAAGGAGTCGG
>NZ_BAAAPF010000061.1:0-25576 GCF_039531005.1 Streptomyces synnematoformans | reverse complement strand
GTCCAGCCCTTCGCCGAGCGCGGCCAGCGCCCGGCCCTTGCCGTCCCGGCCGCCGACCAGCCCCGGCGTCCGCGTCGCCGCCAGCCACGCCGCCGCCAGCTCCGCCCAGCGCTCGGCCGCCGGCAGCGCCAGCCACTCGTCGTACGCCGGCGTCGGCGCGTACCGCTCGTCCGCCTCCCTGTCCGAGGCCAGCAGCCCGGCCCCGTACGCCAGCTCCACCCAGAACGCCGCCTGCGGCTCCGCGACGTCCAGCGCCGTCGCCGTCCGCTTCAGGTCCCGTACGGCCAGCCCGCCCGCGCGCAGCACCGAGGGGCTCGCCGTCGCCCACTGCCCGAGCAACTCCTCGACCGTCTCCACCGCCACCGCCGCCTGCCCCGCGGCCGTCGCGTCCACCACCCGCGTCCCGTACGAGCCCGCCGCCACCGGCTCCGGCGGCACCGCCGCCACGCTGCGGTGGGCCCGCCCGGCGCGCAGGTGCAGCGCCACCTCGCGCGGCAGCAGCACGTTCCCGGGCGCCGTGGGCAGCAGCAGACCCCGGTCCAGCAGCCACCGCACGTGCGCCGGCGGCCGCGCCGACACCGTCCCGTACGGCGGCCCCCAGGTCAGCCGCCCCAGCACCGTCACCGCGTCCGGCGGCGCCTGGTCCAGCAGGTCCGCCATCCGCTCCGGGTCGGAGAACAGCGCGGTCAGCG
Organism: Streptomyces synnematoformans; assembly: GCF_039531005.1. NCBI lineage: Bacteria > Bacillati > Actinomycetota > Actinomycetes > Kitasatosporales > Streptomycetaceae > Streptomyces > Streptomyces synnematoformans. The sequence goes on along the minus strand of NZ_BAAAPF010000061.1, from coordinate 24,884 downwards.
ACTCCACGGCGGAGACCGGGTCGTGCGTGGCGGGCAGCCCCGCGGTCGCCAGGACCTCCTGCAGCCGCCCCGGCGACATCCCCGTCGCCACCTCCGCGGCGGCCGGTCCCAGGCCGGTCGGCGAGCCGGACGCCTGCGGTGCCAGCAGTTCCCGCGCCGTACGCACCAGTCGCAGCCGCGACTCGTCCCCCCACACCAGCGCCTGCGTGCGCAGTACCGCGACGGCGCGCGGCAGCGCGGCCACGGTGTCCGGCTCGGCGCCCATCAGCCCGGCCAGCACGTCGTACGGGCACGGGTCCGGCGCGACCGCGAGCGCCTGGGCGGTCTGCTGCGTGAACCGGTCGAGCCGTTCGAGCGCGCGGACCACGGAGGCGCGGGTGCCGGCGCGGGTGGCGAGCTGGGTGAGGTCGCCCGGCACGGGGGTGAGCAGGTCGGGCCGCGCGCGGAGCAGCTCGGCCAGCGCGGTGTCCGGGCGGCCGCGGAGTTCCTCGGCGAGGGTCCGGGCGGGGTTGCCGGTCGTCATCCGCTCCACAGTAGTCCTCGCCGGACGGGACGTACCGGGCAGAGCCGTCCCGGCGGCGGACGCGCGGCGGCGTCCGCACGGCGAACCGCGGCCGGTCAGGGCTCCGGCCCGGCGGCGCCCCCGCCGGGCGAGGGGCGGGCCGGGGCCCGCCCGGGGACGACTACGTCGGGTCCGCGCCCATCGTGTCCAGCACCGGCGGCGCCGGCTCCACCGGCCTCGGCATCACCGCCGCCTCCGAGTGCCCGCCGCACCCGTACGCGAGCGAGACCACGTGCCCGTCCGCCGGCGAGTACTCGTTGGCGCAGACGCCGAAGGCCCGCCGCAGCGAGCCCGCGAGCGGCATGAGGAAGCCGCAGCTCACACACGACGCCGGGGCCGCCTGCGCCATCGGCGTCTTGGGCCCGTACTCCTCTTCCCAGCGGTCGGCGGCGCTGTGCAGGCCGTAGCGGGAGAGCACCCGGTGCCGGGTCATGCCGAGTTCGTCGGCGACGGCCGCGAACTCCGCGCGCCGCGGCACGCCGCCGGGCTCCGCGCCCGGCTCCGCCGCCCTCTCGGCGGCGGGCTCCGCGGGGGGCTCGGCGGCGGGCTCCGCCCGCGGCCCGGCCGCGAGATCCGCCTCCAGCTCCTCTTCCAGCTCCTCCTCGCCCACCGCGAGCCCCGGCTCCAGCCGGAGGTCCTGGCTCTCCGTGGGCAGCAGGTCGCCGGGGCCCAGGTCCCCGGGGCGCAGCCGCTCGTTCCACGGCACCCACTCCGGCGCCAGCAGCGCGTCCGGGCCGGGCAGCAGCACCGTTTCGTCCAGTGTCACCGTCCGCGCCCGGGACGCGCGCGCGACGGTCACCGCCCACCGCCACCCGCGGTAGCCCGGCATCCGGCACTCGAAGAGGTGGGTCACCACGCGCGTGTCGTCGGCGATGACGCCGATGTGCTCGCCGATCCGGTCCGCGCCCGCGGACTCCTCGGCCGCCGCGCGGGCGAGGTCGACGGCGTCGGCGCACTGCTGGTCGGGGGTGACGCGGCTCCGCGCTCGCGGACTGTACGCCGCGGGCGTCTCGGCGGGGCTGTTCGCAGGGCTCATCTGGCTCACAGTCTTTCGGTACGGACGGCCGGGCGGGCGTGGGAGCCGAGGGAGCGGACAGGGGGCCGCGTCAACGCTCGATTCCGCACGACACACTCAGAGGCGCGTCTTTCACCCTACCTGGCGCCGCGCCGGGACCGTACGCCCCGTCGCCGGTCCCGGCGCCCCGCCGCCCCGCGCGCCCGCCGCCGGGCTGCCCTGTGCCCCGTACGGACCACTGGCGACACCCCGGATGACCGCCGGATGTCCGCATGCGCCCCCGCGGGGTTCTCGCCCTACCCTCCCGCGTGCGGGCACTATGGCGAGGTGGTCGAGAACCGGGCGGCTCCCGCGACCGGTCCGCTGCACGAGGCGGGCCGGGCGGTCGGGCGTGCCGTGCGCCGGCCGGTCGTCGGCGCGGGCCGGCGGATCCGCCGGGCCACGCACGCGCAGGGCGCGGGGGAGTCGGGCCTCGGGCGGCTGATGGAACTGCACATGATCAACGCCGCCGGGGACATGATGATCACCGTCGCGCTGGCGTCGACGGTGTTCTTCTCCGTACCGACCGACGAGGCCCGCGGCCGGGTCGCGCTCTACCTCGCCATCACCATGGCCCCGTTCGCGCTCCTCGCCCCCGTCGTCGGCCCGCTGCTGGACCGCATCCCGCACGGCCGCCGCGCCGCGATGGCCGGCACGATGCTGACCCGCGTGCTGCTGGCCCTGGTGCTGTCGGGCGCGGTCAAGACCGGCGACCTGAGCCTGTACCCGGCGGCGCTCGGGGTGCTGGTGTCCTCCAAGTCGTACGGGGTGGTGCGCTCCGCGGTCGTACCCCGGCTGCTGCCGCGGCGCATCTCGCTGGTGAAGGCCAACAGCCGGGTGACGCTCGCCGGGCTGCTCGCCACCGGGATAGCCGCGCCGGTCGGCGGGCTGCTGCACTTCATCGGGCCCGGCTTCCCGCTGTACGGGGCGATGGTCATCTTCGGCTTCGGCGTCTTCCTGTCGTTCCGGCTGCCGCACACCGTCGACTCCGCGCGCGGCGAGGGGAAGGCGCAGCTGGCGTCGGGCGAGGAGGGCCGGCTGCGGGCCCCGGCGAAGCCGGGCCTGCGCACGGTCGGCCCCTCGGTGCTGTACGCGCTGCAGGCCAACTCCGCGCTGCGCGTGCTGTCGGGGACGATGACGCTGTTCCTGGCGTTCCTGCTGCGCGACAACCCGCCGGGTGGGCTGCGGCCGGAACTGACGCTCGCCATGGCCGCGGTCGCCGCCGGCACCGGCAACGCGCTGGGCTCGGTCATCGGCTCCTGGCTGCGCGCCCGCGGCCCGGAGAAGCTGATCGCCGTGCTGCTGTCCCTCGCCCTGACGGCGACGGTGCTGGCGGCGGTCTTCTACTCGCTGCCGGCGGTCATCTGCGTCGCGGCGATGGCGGGGTTCGCGCAGTCGCTGGCGAAGCTGTCGCTGGACGCGCTGATCCAGCGGGACGTACCGGAGCACGTGCGCACGTCGGCCTTCGCGCGCTCCGAGACCGTCATCCAGCTGTCGTGGGTCGCGGGCGGCGCGATCGGCATCCTGCTGCCGCTGAACGGCGTCGGCGGCATGGCGGCGGGGGCGGTGATCGTCGCCGCGGGGCTGCTCGCCACCGTACGAGGGCTGCTCACCGCCGCCCGCCGCGGCACGCCGCACCCGCGCGTGGCCTGACCGGGGGCGACAGGTAGCCTGCCCGCATGACCACTGCGCCCGCCACCACCGCGTTCTCCCACGCCCGCGGCCGCCGCGCCCTCCGCACCCGCCGCGGCACTCGCGCCGGGGCGGGTCTCGGCGTCGCCGCCCTCGCGGTCGTCGCCCTGGCCGGCTGCGAGAAGCCGACGCCGCTGGCCCAGATCACGGTCGGCGACCGGACGGCGAGCACGGAGGCGCAGTGCTACGAGGACGGGAAGGACATCTCCAACGCGGAGCTGAACGCCTGCGTCGAGGAGCGCGCGGGGGCGTCGATCACGGTGGACGCGGGCGACCGGGTCCGGATCGGCGTGGACCCGGACATCGCGGACACCGGGTGGACGCTGTTCGTGGACGGCCGGCCGGTGGTGCCGCGGCCGAGCAAGCACACGTATGTGACGTACAGCGGGGACCAGTTCTTCAACGTGCAGTCGCCGACGGGGGAGCCGACGCAGAACGACAAGGCGAAGGTCGGCATCGTGGAGATCGACGAGGACGGCAACTACAAGGGCGCGTGGAGCTTCGACCTGAAGCGGAAGGAGTCCTGACGGCACGCCGTCCGGGACGCCCGGCGACACCGTGGCGCCTGGCGGCGGGCCTCGGGAGGACGCCGGGGGCTGCGTGGCCGGCAGCCGGTGCGGAGCGGGCGACGGCGATGCCCCTCGCGGTCGGGGCACCACGCGGTTCGGGCCCCGGCTCCTGCCCCGGCTGGGGCCGGAGTCCGGTCCCGGTCATGGGTCCGGTCATGGGCCCGGGGCTCGGCGGTCGGCCGGTTTCCACAGAGGGACGACGGGCGGCGACGGGCCGGACCGCGGGAGTACGGTGCCCGGCCACTGCGGCGGGCACGTGATGTCGGAGGGGCGGCCTACCCTTGGGTGGGTGTGTGGGCGTCGGGTGCTGGTGGTCACCGCCGTTGCCGCCGAGGCCGAGGCCGTGGAGCGGGCCGGGCGGGGCTACGACGTCGTGGTCGGCGGGGTGGGCCCCGCGGCCGCCGCGGCGGCCGCCGCCGCGGCGCTCGCCGCGGCCCCCGTCCCGTACGACGCCGTCATCGCGGCGGGGATCGGCGGCGGCTTCGTGGGGGCGGTGCCCGTGGGCGGCGTGGTGGTGGCGGACGAGATCGTGGCCGCGGACCTCGGGGCGGAGACCGCGGAGGGCTTCGTGCCCGTCACGGACCTGGGCTTCGGCGCCGTCGCGCACCGCCCGCCGCCGGCGGCGGCGGGGGCGGCGGCGGAGGAGACGGGCGCGGTGCTGGGCACCGTGCTGACCGTGTCCACCGTCACGGGCTCCGCCGAGCGGGCCGTCGAGCTGCTGCGCCGCCACCCGCGCGCCGCGGCGGAGGCGATGGAGGGCTTCGGCGTCGCTGAGGCCGCGAGCCGGCACGGGGTGCCGGTGCTGGAGATCCGCGCGGTGTCCAACGCCGTGGGCCCCCGCAACCGCGCCGCCTGGCGCATCCCGGCAGCCCTGGCAGCCCTGACGACCACCTTCGCCGCCTTGCCCGCCCTCACCACGCCAGAGGGCGGGGGCGGCGACAGCGCCGTGCGCCCTGTCGGCGCCGGCGTCACCCTCTCCGGCGGTGGCAGTGCCGGGCACGCCCGCGGCACCGCCGCGCCGCCCGCCAGCGACAGCGTCGCGCCGCCCGGCAGTGGCACCGCCGCGTCCGCCGGCAGCGGCACCGCCGTGCCGCCCGGCAGTGACAACGTCGCGTCCTCGGGCGGCGGCAACGCCGCCCCGCCGGTCGCCGACACGGCCGCGCCGCACGGCGCCCGCTCCGCCGCCACCGCACCTTCCCCGCACTCCCGCCCCAGGGTAGGCCGCCCCTCCGACAACGCCCCGCCCCCGCCGGCGGCGGGGACCCCCTCCACCGACCCCGGCCCCCGCGCCCGTACCGCCCAGCCCGACGCCACCGCCACCCCACCGGACGGAGAGGAGCACCCCATGACCTCGCCCCCGACCCCGACCCCGTCGCAGGCGCTCCGTATCGCCTACTCCCCCTGCCCCAACGACACCTTCGTCTTCCACGCCTGGGCCCACGGCCTCGTCCCCGGCGCCCCGCCCCTCGACGTCACCTTCGCCGACATCCACCTCACCAACGGCATGGCCGAGCGCGGCGAGCTGGACGTCCTCAAGGTCTCGTACGCCGTCCTCCCCTACGTCCTCGACCGCTACGCCCTCCTCCCCTGCGGCGGTGCCCTCGGCCGGGCCTGCGGGCCGCTGGTGCTGACCGCCGCGGCACAGAACCCCGTGGACCTCGCCGGCCGCACCGTCGCGGTGCCGAGCGAGCGCTCCACCGCCTACCTGCTCTTCCGGCTCTGGGCCGCGGCCGAAGTGCCGGGGGGCGTGGGCGAGGTCGTCGTCATGCCGTTCCACGAGATCATGCCCGCCGTCCGCGACGGCAAGGTCGACGCGGGGCTCGTCATCCACGAGGCGCGCTTCACCTACCAGGGCTACGGCCTGCACCGCGTCGCCGACATGGGTGAGCACTGGGAGGCCACCACCGGGCTGCCCATCCCCCTCGGCGCCGTCATCGCCCGCCGCGCCCTCGGCGCCGAGACGCTGCACGCGCTCGCCGCCGCGGCCCGCGCCTCGGTGCGGATGGCCTGGGAGGACCCGGAGGCCTCACGCGCGTACGTGAGGGAGCACGCGCAGGAGACGGACCCCGCGGTGGCGGACCAGCACATCGGGCTGTACGTCAACGAGTTCACCGCAGACCTCGGCGAGGACGGCTACGCGGCGGTACGCGGGCTGCTCACCCGCGCCGCCGCGGAGGGCCTGGTGCCACCGCTCGCCCCGGACGCGCTGGCTTTCCCGTAGCGGAGCGGCTGGAAAGGGCCGGCCGGAAGGGGCGGCGCCGCCCGCGGAGGCGCCGTCTCCGGCGCCCCGCGCCGCTCCGCCCCGCGGCGGCGACCGTCCGCCCCTCTCAGACGTCCAGCTGGTCGGCGACGGCCCGGAGCATGCCGGCGATCTTCCGGCCGTGCGTCTTGTCCGGGTACCGGCCGCGTTCGAGCTGCTGCGTCACGCTCTCCAGCAGCGTCGTCAGGTCCTGCACGATCGACGCCAGCTCGTCCGGCTTGCGCCGCTGCGCGGCCGCGACCGACGGGGTGGGGTCCAACAGCGTCACGGACAGCGCCTGGTCGCCGCGCTGCCCGGCCACGACGCCGAACTCGACGCGCTGACCGGGCCGAAGCGTCTCCACTCCGTCCGGCAGCACCGACGAGTGCACGAAGACGTCACCGCCGTCGTCGCGGGAGAGGAAGCCGAAGCCCTTCTCGCTGTTGAACCACTTGACTTTGCCGGTAGGCACCTGTCGTCGCCCTGTCTTCGTTTTCGTACTCGCCGCCCCCGAAAGAGCAGGAGAGCGGGTCACGCGACCCGCCACCTCAAGGCTAATGGTCCCCCGCGTGGTGACAAGATGTCGCCGGGTGCTTCCTCAGCGCATATCCCGTGCATTCCCCGCGCACTTTCCGCCCCGCCTACTCTGGTGGCGTGAACACCGGAACCTCCCGCCCCGGGGACCTGCTCGTCCGCGCCGGAGCGATCGTCTTCCTCGTCGGCGCGCTCGGTACGTTCGTCACTTTCATCCCGTTCTTCGTCGGGGCGGACCCGCTGCCGACAGCCGCCTATCTCGTTTCGATGCTGATGGGCGTCGGCTTCGGGCTGGCGCTGGCCGGGCTGTTCCGCTCCGCGGCGGCGTCCCGGCGCGAGGCGCGTCAGGCGGCGCCGTAGCGTACGGGCCGCGCACGCCGGCGCCCGGGCCCGCTCCGCCCGCTCCGGTCGCCGCCCCCGCGAGCGCCGGCCCGCGACCGCCGGCCCGGCGACCGCCGGCCCTGCGACCGCCGCCGTCCCTACGCGCCCGCCCGGTGCCCCGCCAGCCACTCCGGGAACGCCGTCAGATCCGGCAGGACGACATCCGCCCCCGCCGCCCGCAGCTCCTCCGCCGGGCACGGCCCCGTGGCCACCCCCACCGACAGCACCCGCGCCGCCCGCGCCCCCGCGACGTCCCCCACGTGGTCGCCGACGTACGCCCACGCCCCGTACTCCGTCAGCGCCTCCGCCTTCGCGTCCGCCCACAGCCCGCCGACGACCGCGTCCGGGGCCAGGCCCAGGTGGTCGATGTGCAGCTTCGCCAGCGGCCGGCTCTTGGCGGTGACCACGAGCGCCCGGCCGCCCGCGGCCCGCACCGCCGCGAGGGCCTCGGCGGCGCCGGGCAGGGCGGTGGTGGGAGTGATGCCGTGGTCGGGGTAGAGGGCGCGGTAGCGCTCGCCCAGGGCGGGCACGCGGCCGGCCGGGAACCAGTTCGCCAGCTCGGTCTCCACCGGCGGCCCCAGACGCGAGGTCACGAGGTCGGTGTCGACGTACCCGCCGGTCTCGGCGACGAGCGCCTCGTACACCGCCTTGATCCCCGGCCGGGAGTCGATGAGCGTCATGTCCAGATCGAAGCCGACAGTGAAAGCGGGCGGCTGGGAAGGTGCGGGCGGCTGGGAAGGTGCGGGCGGCGGGGGCGGAGTGCGCATACGCCGATTCTGCCCGCCGCCGGTTTCCGTCAGGACAGCAGGATGGCCTGCAGCCTCTCGTCCAGGAACTCGCCCACGGTCGCGGGCCGCTCCTCCGCCCCGCCGCCCGGCGGCATCGGCGTGGCCGGGCCGGGGTTGTAGAACCACACCAGCGACATGAGCTGCTCCTCCGGCGCGTTCGCCGGCGGCGGCAGCACGCGGTGCCAGCCCGCCTGCCACCGGCCCCCGCTCCACATGGCGCCCAGCTCGCCGAGGTTGACGGTCAGGGCGTCGGCGTCCGGGTGGTACGGGGCGTCCTGCCAGTTCGCCTCGTCGTCGGCGGCGTCCGCCGGCCCGTTGCGTACCTGCAGGCAGCCCAGGCCGTGCTGGCGGTCCAGTACGGCCATGAGGTCCCAGTCCTGGTGCGCACCGAGGCGGTACTGCCCGGGGCGCGGCGCGCCGGTCTGCTGCCTGCTCCCGTACCAGTTGACGTTGCACGTCCAGGCCGCGTCCCGGTCGTGGCGGGTGAGGAAGCCGGCGGGCTCGCCGAGGGCGTCGGCGAGCAGCTCCAGCAGGTCGAGCGAGAGGCGCCGCATCTGGCGCGCGTACTCCTCGACCGGCTCCCGCAGCGCGGGCGCCTCGGCCGGCCAGACCCCGGGGTGGTGCGGGTACAGGCTCCACAGCTCCACCAGGTCCGGCGGGCTCGCCGCGTCCTGGATGGCGCCCGCGGAGATCCCGCCGGGGCCGGTCCAGCCGCCGTCGCCCTTGTTGCGGTAGCCCTCCTTGACGGCGGGGGGCAGGTCGAAGGCCGTACGGGCGGCCGTCCGCACGGCGGCGCGCAGGGCGGGGTCCACGCCGTGGCCGGTCACCATCACGAACCCGGTGTCGCGCAGCGACGCGTCGAGCCGGGCGAGGACCCGCCGCCGTTCGTCGGGCCCGCCGGACCGCCACGATGCGAGGTCGACAAGGGAGATGCTCATGCGGCTGCCTCTCTCCGGGGGGTGCCGTGGTGGGCCTCATTGTGGCCGCGGCGGACGGCCCCCGTACAGCGGCTCGGGTGGCGGCGCCGCGGTCCCGGGGCAGGCCCTGTGCCCCGGGAGCGCCCCGTGCCCTAGGAGCGCAGCCGCCGCCGGGCCCGCCAGAGCAGGAAGAGCGTGGAGGCGACGGCCGCGATCCGGACGAGGTCGAGGAACATGTCCTCGTACGCCTGCCCCATCGTCCCCTCCTTGAGCTGCTCGCCCCACCGCCCCTCGTTCCGCCCCCACAGCCACACCAGCCCGCCGGCCGCCACCGTGCCCGGCACCCCGAGCGCGGCCCACTTCTTCTCCGCCATCGACAGCCGGCGCGACGTGTAGATCAGCGCCCAGCCGACGAGCGACGCCATCCACTGGTTGAGCACGGCGCCCCCGAGCAGCGCGCTCATCGCCAGCACCTCCATCAGGCCGGCGCTGCGCAGCAGGTCGCGGGTGGCGGCGCCGCGGCGGGGCGACGGGGCCGCGGGCTCGTCGTCCTCGTACTCCTCCTCGGGCTCCGCCTCCGCCTCGGCTTCGGCCTCCGCCTGCTCCCGGCGGGCCTGCTTCGCCTTGGCGGCCCGGGCCGCCCGCGCCGCTCCGCGCCTGGGGCCGGTGGCGCGGTGGCCGGCCATCGGCCCGTACCGGCTGCTCACCGCCCTGCCCGGCGGCGTCGACCCGGCGGTCGCGCGGCTGCTGGAGCCGGCCCACGCCGAGCTGGCCCGCACCGCCGAGGTCTACCTCGACCACGCCGGCCAGGCCGCCCGCACCGCCGCCGCGCTGGGCATCCACCGGCAGACGCTGTACTACCGGCTGTCCCGGGTCGAGGAGCTGACCGGCCTGGACCTCGCCGTGGGCGAGGAACGCCTGCTGCTCCACATGGCCCTGAAGTCCGCGCGCCTGTGACCACGGACCGGCCCGCCCCCGGAGAGGCGGGCCGGGACCGGAGGCACGGGCCTCAGCCCAGGTGGACCGCCGGCGTGTGCGCGGCGGCGTCCGGCTTGGTGCGGTCGGGGCGGCGGGTGTTCATCAGCACCGCGATCAGCACCGACGCGGTGAGCAGGATGGCCGACGCCAGCGTGTACGCGGAGCTGAAGCCCTCGACCAGGCCCTCCTTGACGACGTCCGGCACCGGCCCGCCCGCGGCCCGCCGCTCCGGGGACCCGCCCGCGTCCGGCAGGTGGTCGGCGAGGTAGTCGGAGGTGGCGCTGCTCGCGACGGTGTTGAGCAGGGCGGTGCCGATGGAGCCGCCGATCTGCTGGGAGGTGTTGACCGTCGCCGAGGCGACGCCGGCCTCCTCCTCGCGGACGCCGTGGGTCGCGTAGTTGATCGCCGGGGCCATCACCAGGCCCATCCCGAGGCCCAGCACCAGCTCGGCCGGCAGCACCCCGGCCGCGTACGAGGTGTCCACGTCCACCGTCGCCAGCCAGCCGGTGCCGGCCGCGGCGAGCAGCAGCCCGGGCGCCAGCAGCGCACGCGGGGGCACCCTGGGCAGCAGCCGGGTGGCCACCCCGCCGGCGCCGGCCAGCACCCCGGCGGTCAGCGGCAGGAACGCCACCCCGGTCTTCAGCGCCGAGTAGCCCATGACGACCTGCATGTAGTACGTGAGGAACAGGAACATGGCGAACATCCCCACCATCGCCAGTGCGATGCCCAGGAACGCGCTCGCCCGGGTGCGGCTGAGGACCACCCGCAGCGGCAGCAGGGGCGCGGCGGCGGTCCGCTCGTACAGCACGAAGCCGACCAGCAGGGCGATGCCGAGGAACAGCAGGCCGAGGACGAGGGGGGCGTCCCAGCCCTCGGACTCCGCTTCGCTGCACCCGTAGACGAGGGCGACCAGGCCGGTCACCGCCAGCAGCGCACCGGGCACGTCGATCCTCTTGCGGGTCTCGGGACGGACGTCGGCGGGCAGCACCCACCACCCGGCCGCGGCCACCACCGCGATCGGCACGTTGACGTACAGGCACCAGCGCCAGTCCAGGTACTCGGTCAGCGCCCCGCCGGTGACCAGGCCGACCGCGCCGCCGCCGGCGGCGATGGCGCCGAAGACGCCGAAGGCGCGGGCGCGTTCGCGCTGCTCGGTGAAGCTGGTGGTCAGCAGCGACAGCGCGGCGGGGGCCAGGAGTGCGGCGAAGGCGCCCTGGGCGGCGCGGGCGCCGAGCAGGGCGGTGAAGTTGGGGGCCGCGCCGCCGAGGGCGGAGGCGGCGGCGAAGCCGGTCAGGCCGGTCAGGAAGGCGCGGCGGCGGCCGGTGTAGTCGGCGATCCGGCCGCCGAGGAGCAGCAGGCCGCCGAAGGCCAGGGTGTAGGCGGTGATCACCCACTGCCGGTCCCCGTCGGAGATCTCCAGGTCCGCCTGCGCGGACGGCAGCGCGATGTTCACGATCGTCACGTCCAGCACGATCATCAGCTGCGCCAGCCCGATGAAGGCCAGTGCGACCCAGCGCCGCGGGTTGGCCGCCGCGGCCGTCTCGGCCGTCTTCGTGTTTGTTGTGTCCATGCCACTGTCTTTCTCGTGCGTGGTTCGGGTTCGGGGTTCGGGCGACCCCGGTCGTTCCGGGCGGTACGGGCGCTAGCGGGGTTCGCCGCGGACGATGCGGTCGGTGGCCCGTACGAAGCGCTCCGCGGTGACGGCGGGACCGGGCAGCGCGGTGCCGCGGGCGCGGGCGGCCGCGGGGCGCAGCCCGTCGAGGTACACCTCCAGCTGGCGGTGCGCGAGCGCCTCGTCCTCGGCCAGCCCGCCGCCGGGCAGCAGCAGCGTCAGCCGCATGATCATGAACGGGACGTCGCCGAAGACGACGTCCGCGCGGACCTCGCCGGCCCGCTGCGCCCGCACGATCAGCTCCTGCACCGCCCGCATCGCCGCCGCGCGCAGCTCCGCCAGTTCCTCGTCGATCCGGATCCGGCCGGAGAGCGCCGGCAGCACCGCGCCGATGCGCAGACTGAGCGCCGCGTGGGCGAACCGGCGCAGCGCCTCGAACGGCTCGTCGTCGCCCGTCAGCGCCTTCCGGGCGGCGCCGTGCAGCTCGGTGAGCGTGGCGGCGGCGACGCCGCGGATCAGCGCCTCCCGGCTGGTGAAGTTGCGGTAGAGCGTGGCGATGCCGACGCCGGCCCGGCGCGCGACCTCCTCCAGCGGGGCGTCGGGGCCCTCGCCGACGAAGACCCGGCCGGCCGCCTGGAGGATCAGCTCGCGGTTCCGCCGGGCGTCCGCTCGCATCCTGGTCCGCATGGCCGCTCCTCAACCGAAGGGAAAATCTCCACTTACCCGCACCGTAGAAGGGAACCGGAGAGATTTCATCCATCTGGGGGGAAGTGATAGGGGGCCGCCCGAAGATCCTCCGCATCCCGCCGCGCGCCCCGTCCGGGCACGCGAACGGGCCCGGACCAGCGGCGTCGCTGCCGCCCGCCCGGGCCCGGAGCCCGCGGGTGTGTGGTCCCGGCCCGCTACTCGGTGAGGTTCACCGCGCGCGCCGAGGCCGCGCCGATCTCGCCGGCAATCTCCTGCACGACGGTCGGCGGGATCGTGTCGTCCACCGTCAGCGCCACCAGCGCCTCGCCGCCGGCCTTGGCCCGCGACACCTGCATCCCGGCGATGTTGATGCCCGTCTCGCCCAGGATCCGGCCCATGGTGCCGACGACGCCGGGGCGGTCGCCGTAGCGGAAGAACGCCATGTGGTCGGCGAGCGCCAGGTCCACGTCGTGCTCGCCGACCGCGACGATCTTCTGCTGGTGCTTCGGCCCGGAGAGCGTGCCGGCGACCGACACCTCCTCGCCGCCGGCCAGCGTGCCGCGCACGGTGACGACGTTGCGGTGCTCGGAGGACTCCGAGCTGGTGGTCAGCCGCACCTCGACGCCGCGCTCCTGCGCGAACAGCGGCGCGTTCACGTAGCTCACGGTCTCGGCGACGACGTCCTCGAAGACGCCCTTGAGCGCGGACAGCTCCAGCACCTTCACGTCGTGCTGCGTGATCTCGCCGCACACCTCTACGTCGAGGCGGACGGCGACCTCGCCGGCCAGCGCCGTGAAGATCCGGCCCAGCTTCTCCGCCAGCGGCAGCCCGGGGCGGACGTCCTCGGCGATGACGCCGCCCTGGACGTTGACCGCGTCCGGCACCAGCTCGCCGGCGAGCGCGAGGCGTACCGAGCGGGCCACCGAGATGCCCGCCTTCTCCTGCGCCTCGCCGGTGGAGGCGCCGAGGTGCGGGGTGGCGACGACGCTGTCGAACTGGAACAGCGGCGAGTCCGTGCAGGGCTCGGTGGCGTAGACGTCGAGGCCCGCGCCCGCGACCCGGCCCTCCTTCAGCGCCGCGGTCAGCGCCTCCTCGTCGACGATGCCGCCGCGGGCGGCGTTGACGATGCGGACGGACGGCTTGACCTTCTGCAGCGCCTCGTCGCCGATGAGGCCCAGGGTCTCCGGGGTCTTCGGCAGGTGGACGGTGATGAAGTCGGAGGTCTCCAGCAGCTCGTCCAGCGAGACGAGCTTGACGCCCATCTGCGCGGCGCGCGCCGCCTGCACGTACGGGTCGTACGCCACCACCCGCATGCCGAACGCCGCCATGCGCTGCGCGACGAGCACCCCGATGCGGCCGAGGCCGACGACGCCGAGGACCTTCTCGTTCAGCTCCACGCCGGTGTACTTCGAGCGCTTCCACTCGCCGGCCTTCAGCGCGGCGTTGGCCTGCGGGATGTTGCGGGCGCTGGCGATGATCAGGCCGCAGGCCAGCTCGGCGGCGGTGACGATGTTGGATGTCGGCGCGTTGACGACCATCACGCCGGCCTTGGTGGCGGCGGGCACGTCGACGTTGTCGAGGCCGACGCCCGCGCGGGCGACGACCTTCAGCCGCCGGGCGGCGGCGACGGCCTCGGCGTCGATCTTGGTGGCGCTGCGGATCAGGACCGCGTCCACGTCGGCGATGGCCGCGAGCAGCTCGGCCCGGTCGGCGCCGTTGCAGTGGCGGATGTCGAAGTCGGGGCCGAGGGCGTCGACGGTGGCCGGCGAGAGCTCCTCGGCGATCAGTACGGCTGGCCTGATGGGGGCAGCGGGGGCGGTGGCGCCGGATGCTGGGGCAGTGCTCACGTGGTCCTCACTGGATTCCTGTGCGGGACGGCCGTCCCGACGGCCGCAGGTGGAGGGGTGCCGCGCCGGTCCGCCCGGACAGACGCGTGCTGCCGCGTTTGAAGGACACACGACGCTGTGAGCCTGACGCGCGATGTACGAAGAGTGTAGTGGCGCCGGGCGGCGGCCGGGCGCCGCTGCGCCCCGCCACCGCCCGTTCGAGGGACCGCGTCCGCTCAGTCCTGGTCGTCGACCCAGCTCATGAGCTTCCGCAGCTCCTTGCCTGTGGTCTCGATGAGGTGGTCGCCGTCCTGCTTCTTGTACTCGTTGTAGCGCGGCAGGCCGTTGTGGTACTCGGCCATCCACTCCTTGGCGAACGAGCCGTCCTGGATCTCGCCGAGGATCTTCTTCATCTCGGCCTTGGTGCCGTCGTTGATGATCCGCGGGCCGGAGACGTAGTCGCCCCACTCGGCGGTCTCCGAGACCGACCAGCGCATCTTCGACAGGCCGCCCTCGTACATGAGGTCCACGATGAGCTTCAGCTCGTGCAGGCACTCGAAGTACGCGATCTCCGGCTGGTAGCCGGCCTCGACCAGGGTCTCGAAGCCCGCCTTCACCAGCGCGGCGGTGCCGCCGCAGAGCACGGCCTGCTCGCCGAAGAGGTCGGTCTCGGCCTCCTCGGTGAAGGTGGTCTTGATGACGCCGGCGCGGGTGCCGCCGATGGCCTTCGCGTACGACAGGGCCAGCGCGAACCCGTTGCCGCTGGCGTCCTGCTCGACGGCCGCGATGCACGGCACGCCGCGGCCCTCCTCGAACTGGCGGCGGACCAGGTGGCCCGGGCCCTTCGGGGCGACCATGCACACGTCGACGTTCGCGGGCGGCTTCACGAACCCGTAGCGGATGTTGAGGCCGTGGCCGAAGAACAGCGCGTCGCCGTCCTTGAGGTTGTCCTTCACGGACTCCTCGTAGACCCGGCCCTGGACCGGGTCCGGCACCAGCATCATGATCACGTCCGCCTCGGCGGCGGCCTCGGCGGGGGTGACCACGCGCAGGCCCTGCTCCTCGGCCTTCGCCCGGGACTTGGAGCCCTCGTGCAGGCCGACGCGGACGTCCACGCCGGAGTCACGCAGCGACAGCGCGTGGGCGTGGCCCTGGCTGCCGTAGCCGAGGACCGCGACCTTGCGGCCCTGGATGATGGACAGGTCGGCGTCGTCGTCGTAGAACAGCTCGGCCACGGGAGTCTCTCCTAGGGGTGTTGCGGGTGGGCCCACCGTACGTCTGGTGCGGCGGGGGGTCGTCGGGGGTTGTTAACGACGGTTGGCAGGGACGGGTGCCGCCACGACCGAGGCGGCCCGGCGGCCCGGCGCCGCGGCCTGTGCCGGGCCGCGGGCAGCGGCGGCCTCCCGCTCTGCGGGGAGCGGCGGCCCCGGCGCCGCCTCCCGGCCTGCGCCGAAGGCGCTCCGCCCGCGCCGGAGGTGCGCCGCGCGGTCGCACCCCGCCGCCCGGGCCGGAGGCCCTACGCCGTCCGGTCCAGGGCGCGCAGCGAGCGGTCCGTGATCGAGCGGGCGCCGCGGCCGATGGCGATGGTGCCGGACTGGACCAGCTCCTTGATGCCGTACGGCTCCAGCATCTTCAGCATCGCCTCCAGCTTCTCGCCGCTGCCGGTGGCCTCGATCGTGACGGCCTCCGGAGAGACGTCCACGGTCTTGGCGCGGAACAGCTGGACGATCTCCACGACCTGGGAGCGGGTGTCGTTGTCGGCGCGCACCTTCACCAGAACGAGTTCGCGCTGGACCGCGGAGCCCGGCTCCAGCTCGACGATCTTCAGCACGTTGACGAGCTTGTTGAGCTGCTTGGTGACCTGCTCCAGCGGCTGGTCCTCGACGTTCACCACGATCGTCATCCGGGAGATGTCCGGGTGCTCGGTGGTGCCGACGGCGAGGGAGTCGATGTTGAAGCCGCGGCGGAAGAACATCGCGGAGATCCTGGCCAGGGTGCCCGGCTTGTTCTCCACCAGGACCGAGAGCGTGTGCTTGGACATGTCTTCGTCTCTTCTCTGCTTCTTCTCCGGGTTCCCGCCTCAGTCGTCTTCGCCGTCGCCGAAGTCGGGGCGGACGTCGCGCGCGGCCATGATCTCGTCGTTGGAGGTGCCGGCCGCGACCATCGGCCAGACCATCGCGTCCTCGTGGACGATGAAGTCCACGACGACGGGGCGGTCGTTGATGGAGTTGGCCTTCTCGATGACGGCGTCGAGCTGCTCGGGGTCGTCGCAGCGGATGCCGACGCAGCCCATGGCCTCGGCCAGCTTGACGAAGTCCGGGCAGCGGGTGCCGGCGGCCTGGCGGGCCAGTTCCTCGGCGGTCCCGGCGGCCTCGCCGCCGTTGCCGTTTCCGTTGCCGTTTGCGTCACCGTTGCCGTTGGGGCCGGAGTGCAGCACGGTGTTGGAGTAGCGCCGGTTGTAGAAGAGGGTCTGCCACTGGCGGACCATGCCGAGCGCGCCGTTGTTGATGATCGCGACCTTGATCGGGATGCCGTTCAGCGCACAGGTGACCAGCTCCTGGTTGGTCATCTGGAAGCAGCCGTCGCCGTCGACGGCCCAGACCGTCGCGTCCGGTGCGCCGGCCTTGGCGCCCATGGCGGCCGGGACCGCGTAGCCCATGGTCCCGGCGCCGCCGGAGTTGAGCCAGGTACGGGGCTTGTCGTAGTCGATGTAGTGGGCCGCCCACATCTGGTGCTGGCCGACGCCCGCGACGTAGACCGTGTTCTCCGGGGCCAGCTCGCCGATGCGCTGGATCACCTGCTGCGGCGACAGCGTGCCGTCGGAGGGCAGGTCGTAGCCCAGCGGGTACGTCTCGCGCCAGCGGTTCAGCTGCTGCCACCACTCCGCGTACCGCGCCGTGCCGGCCGTCTCCGGCCCGCCCTGCTCCTGCTCGCCCTGGACCGCCACGATCAGGTCGGCGATGACCTCGCGGGCGTCGCCGACGATCGGCACGTCGGCCTCGCGGTTCTTGCCGATCTCCGCGGGGTCGATGTCGGCGTGCACGATCTTCGCGGACGGCGCGAAGGTGTCGAGCCTGCCGGTCACCCGGTCGTCGAACCGGGCGCCGAGCGCCACGATCAGGTCGGCCTTCTGCAGCGAGGTGACGGCGGCCACCGTGCCGTGCATGCCCGGCATGCCCAGGTGCTGCGGGTGGGTGTCGGGGAAGGCGCCGAGGCCCATCAGGGTGGTGACGACCGGGGCGCCGGTCAGCTCCGCGAGCACCTTCAGCTCGGCGGTGGCCCGGGCCTTGAGGACGCCGCCGCCGACGTACAGCACCGGGCGCCGGGCGGCGCCGATCAGCCGGGCGGCCTCGCGGATCTGCTTGGCGTGCGGCTTGGTCACCGGGCGGTAGCCGGGCAGCTCGTGGCGCGGCGGCCAGCTGAAGACCGTACGGGCCTGGAGCGTGTCCTTGGCGATGTCGACCAGCACCGGGCCCGGGCGGCCGGTGGAGGCGATGTGGAAGGCCTCGGAGATCACCCGCGGGATGTCCGCGGGGTCCGTGACCAGGAAGTTGTGCTTCGTGATCGGCATGGTGATGCCGCAGATGTCCGCCTCCTGGAAGGCGTCCGTGCCGATCGACTTGACGACCACCTGGCCGGTGATCGCCACCAGCGGGACGGAGTCCATGTGCGCGTCGGCGATGGGCGTGACGAGGTTGGTCGCGCCCGGGCCCGAGGTGGCCATGCAGACGCCGACCTTGCCGGTGGCCTGCGCGTACCCGGTGGCGGCGTGCCCCGCGCCCTGCTCGTGGCGGACGAGGACGTGCCGGACCTTGGTGGAGTCCATCAGCGGGTCGTACGCGGGGAGGATGGTCCCGCCCGGAATGCCGAACACCGTGTCCGCGCCCACGGCCTCCAGGGCGAAGATGAGGGACTGCGCGCCCGTCACGGTCTTGTCTGCTGGGGTGTGCCCCGGGCCGCGGGACTGTCCCCCGCTGCGGGCCCGCGGTGGCTGCGGGTGGGGCTCACTCCGCGGGGGAGCCTGCTCGGTCATCGGTTTCTCTTCTCGTCTTCGAGTGGTGCGAGGGTCGGGGTGGCAGCGGGTTCGAGCAACAAAAAACCCCTCGTGCCGGATGGCAAGCGAGGGGAGCGCGTCGGCGCGGTCCGGGAGTCGGGGTCCGCTTCAGCCGACGCGCTGTCCAAGTACGAGAATTCGGGTGCGCATGGACCTGACCATGCCCCCGGCCCGCCGGGGTGTCAAGTTCGTGGGACCCGGGTCTCACTATGTGAGCGCAATGGCCGAAGCGTCCTCCTCCGGCAGCGCGAACGCTCCCAGGGCCAGCGCGTCCCGTACCCGCTCCTCCTCCAGTGGTTCGCAGTAGGCCATGCCCTGCGCGTGCCGGCAGCCCAGCGCACGCAGCACCTCGGCCTGCTCGGGCAGGTCGACCCCCTCGGCCGCCGAGTCCAGGCCCAGCTCGCCGGCGATGCCGATCATCCCGGCCGCGATGGCGCGCAGCCGGGGCGACTCGGCCAGGCCGTCGACCAGGCCCCGGTCCAGCTTGAGCACGTCCACCGGCAGCCGGCGCAGCGCGGCGATGGCGGCGTGCCCGCTGCCGAAGCCGTCGAGCGCGATGCGCACGCCGAGGCGGCGCAGCGCCACCAGCCGCCGCTCCAGCTCGTCCATGCCGGCCCGGGCGTCGCTGTCGGCGACCTCGACGGTCAGCGCGCCGGCCGGCAGCCCGTGCCGTACCAGCAGGGCCTCGACCAGCTGCGGGGACATGCTCCGGTCGGTGAGCCGAGCGGCCGACAGCCGGACGGTCACCGGGATGCCGATGCCCGCCTCGTACCGCTCGGCGGCCTGCTCGACCGTCGCCTCCAGCAGCCAGCGCGCCAGCTCCGCGGCATGGGCCCGGTCCTGCCCGCCGCCGCGGCCGCCGGTGTCCGGCGGGCCCTGCATGAACTCGGCGGGCGTGTGCACGACGCCCTGCGCCGAGCGCCAGCGCGGCTGCGCCGAGAGCGCCGCCAGCCGTCCGCTCGACAGCTCGACCACCGGCTGGTGCACGAGCGTGAACTGCCCGTCGTCCAGCGCGGACCGCAGCCGGTTCGCCAGCTCTATGCGGCGCACCACCTCGGCCTGCATCTGCGGCGCGTACAGCTCGACGCGTGCCTTGCCGGCCTGCTTGGCGCGGTACATCGCCAGGTCGGCGTTGCGCATCAGCTCCGCGGGCGTGCTGCCGGGCTCGGCGAAGGCCACGCCGATGCTGGCCGCGACCCGCACCTCGACGCCGCCCGCGGTGTACGGCTCGGACAGGCGCACCCGCAGCCGGTCGGCGACCTCCCGGGTGCGCCGCTCCCGTCCGACGCCGTCCGCCCGGCCCTCGCCCGCCGCACCGCCCACGAGCAGCACCGCGAACTCGTCGCCGCCGAGCCGGGCCGCCGAGTCCCCGGAGCGGATCGACTCCTGCAGCCGGCGGCCGGCCTGGATGAGCAGCTCGTCGCCGGCGGCGTGGCCGACGGTGTCGTTGACCGCCTTGAAGCCGTCGAGGTCGATGAAGAGCACGGCCGCGTTCGCGTCGCCGGCCCGCCGGCCGCCCAGCGCGTGGCCGACGCGCTCGGTGAACAGCGCCCGGTTCGGCAGGTCGGTGAGCGAGTCGTGCGAGGCGCTGTGCTGCAGCTGCGCCTGGAGCCGCACGCGCTCGGTGACGTCCCGGGAGTTGAAGATCAGGCCGTTGTGGTGCCGGTTGACCGTCGACTCCACGTTCAGCCAGCCGTCCTCGCCGAACCCGCCGCGGCGGCCCCGGCCGGCCCGGAAGCGGCACTCGATGCGGATCGAGCGCGCCCCGCCGGGCGGCGCCGACAGGAACCGGCGCACCTCGTGCAGCACCCGCCCCAGGTCGTCGGGGTGGATGAGCCCGGCCAGCTCGCAGCCCTCCAGTTCCTCCGGGTCCGTGCCGTAGACCCCGAGGGCCGCGGGACTGACGTAGCGCAGCACGCCGGACGGCGCCGCGATCATGATGACGTCGCTCGAACCCTGCACGAGCGAGCGGAAGTGGTTCTCCTTGTGGGCGAGTTCCCGGGTGAGGCTGATGTTGTCCAGCAGCATGATCGCCTGGCGCACGACGAGCGCCAGCACGACCGTGCACGCCGTCATCAGCACCACGCGGTCCACGCTGCGGCCGTCCAGCAGGTTGTACAGGATCCCCAGCGTGCACACGCCCGCGGCGAGATACGGCGCGAGGGCTCCGATGTGCCCGGCGAGGGGCCGGGCGCCCTCCTCCCGGCCGCGCTCCGCCTCCTCGGCCCTGCCGACCCAGGGGGCGTACGCGAGCAGGACCGAGCCGGCGAACCAGCCCGCGTCCAGCAACTGCCCCGAGCGGTACTGCTCCTGCAGCAGCGGCGAGGTGAACAGCGCGTCGCACAGCACCGTGAGCACCAGCGCGCCGATGGCGGTGTTGATCGCGGAGCGGCCCGCCGCGGTGCGCCGGAAGTGCAGCGCCAGCACCATGCTCACCAGCACGATGTCCAGCATCGGGTACGCCAGCGACAGCGCCATCCGCGGCACCGGGTCGCCGTCCCCCGCGGCGTGCGCCAGGGCGAGGGTCCAGGAGATGGTCAACAGCGAGCCGCCGATGAGCCAGGTGTCCAGGCCGAGGCAGATCCAGCCCGCCCTGGTCACCGGCCGGCGGGCGAGCACCAGCAGGCCGATGACCGCGGGCGGCGCGAAGAGCAGGAAGAAGAAGTCCGCCATCGACACCTCGGGCACGGGCCGCCGGAGCACGACCTCGTACCAGCCCCAGACGCCGTTGCCGACGCCCGCCATGGCGGACGAGACGCCGAACATGAGCCAGGCCGGCCGGAACCGGCCCCGGCGGATACGCGCGTAGTACAGACACGAGAAGGCGGCCGCGAACGCCGCCGCGCTCAGCCCGAAGTCCCCCATGATCAGGGCGACTCGGTGGGAGCCCCAGCCCAGGGCGGCACCGGTGGCGTATCCCGCGCAGAGCAGCGCGAGCACCATCCGGGCCACGAGCCCCGCGGGCAACGGCGGCCTGGGCACCACCGCCCCGATCGACGCGGTCACCGCGCCCCCCGGCTGCCGGGAGCCGGTCGCGCCCGCGGCCCCGCCGCGGCGCCGGCTCTCAAGGCCGGGAGGCGCGCGGGACTACCGCGCTGCCCGCGGACCGGAAAGGATTTCCACTTGCCGTGCATGTGCCCATCGCCCCCCTCGATATCCGGTTGCGCGGCCGGCGGCTGGCCGGCCGCGTTGACGTCGGGAGCAATCCCCGCCGTGGACGATACACCAGGATCGTCACGCAGGGACATACTTCCTCTACGGAGCGTAACTGAAACCGAGAGTTGCGCTCTAACTACGTAGAGTGATAGAGCGGTTGTCTATCAGGCGACGGCGACCACGTGGTCCACCGGTTCCCCGGCCGCGAACCTCCCCAGCTGGGAGCGCAGCAGCCGCTCGGCCCGCGGCCGGAACGCCGACGTGGGCCCGCCGGTGTGCGGGCTGATCAGCACGCCCGGGGCGTGCCACAGCGGGTGGCCCGGCGGCAGCGGCTCGGGGTCCGTGACGTCGAGCGCGGCCCGCAGCCGGCCCGGCTCCACCTCGTCGAGCAGGGCTTTCGTGTCGACGACGGCGCCGCGGGCGACGTTGACGAGCAGCGCGCCGTCCTTCATCCGGGCCAGGAACCCGGCGTCGACCAGGCCGCGGGTGTCGTCGGTGAGCGGGGTCGTCACGATCACCACGTCGGCGGCGGGCAGCAACTCCCCGACGTCGGCGAGGGCGTGCACGGGCCCGCGCGATGAGGTGCGGGGGGAGCGCGCGACGCGCACGACCCGCTCGCACTCGAAGCCCGCGAGCCGGTCCTCCACGGCGCCGCCGATGGCTCCGTAGCCGAGGATCAACACCGTCTTGTCGGCGAGCGACGGGTGGAAGCCGGTCTGCCACTCCCCCGCGTCCTGGCGGCGTACGAAGTCGGGGATGCCGCGCAGCGACGCGAGGGTCAGGGCGAGCGCGAGTTCGGCGGTGGACGCCTCGTGCACGCCGCGGGCGTTGCACAGCCGCGCCCCGGGCGGCAGCGTGGGCAGCGCGGGCAGATAGGCGTCGACGCCGGCGGTGAGGGTCTGCAGCACCCGCAGCGCGCGCATCCGCGGCACCGGGTCGTTCGTGATCCGGCGCATGTACGGCACCACCAGGAACACGCAGCGGGCCGGGTCGGCGGGGAACTCCGGTTCGGCGTCCCAGTGGACGTAGTCGAGTTCCGGCGGCAGACCGGCGATCTCGTCCGGCGGAATCGGCAGCCACACCTGTCCATCACTCATGCCACGAGGCTAGGCGATCGGCGCGGGAGCGCGGAGCGCCGGGTCGGGGGCGTGCGGCGGCCCCGGGCGGCTGGGCCCGGTGTCGGCGGCAGGGGTTAGTGTGCCTGGGGTGGAGCGCAGGACGATCGGGGCGGCGGCCCTCCGGGTGGGCGCGGTCGGCCTCGGCTGCATGCCGATGAGCTGGGCGTACAGCGCCTCGCGGCGGCAGGGCGAGGAGTCCGTACGCACCGTCTGCGCGGCGCTGGACGCCGGGGTGAGCCTGCTCGACACCGCCGACATGTACGGGCCGTTCACCAACGAGCTGCTGGTCGGCCGGGTGCTCAAGGAGCGGCGGGCGGACGCGTTCGTCTCCACCAAGGTCGGCCTCCTCGTCGGCGAGCAGCATGTCGTCGCCGACGGCCGCCCCGCGTACGTCAGACGCGCCTGCGACGCCTCGCTGCGCCGGCTGCAGACCGACGTGATCGACCTGTACCAACTGCACCGCGAGGACCCGGAGGTGCCGGTCGAGGAGACCTGGGGCGCGATGGCGGAGCTGGTGGCGGCGGGGAAGGTGCGCGCGCTGGGGCTCTGCGCGGTCGGCGCGCGGGCGGACCGCCGGCCGGGCGCCGGGCTGTACGACGCGACGCTGCGCCGGCTGAGCCGCGTGCAGCAGGTGTTCCCGGTCAGCAGCGTGCAGGCCGAGCTGTCGGTGTGGTCGCCGGAGGCGCTGGCGGGCCTGCTGCCGTGGTGCGAGGCCCGCCAGGTCGGGTTCCTCGCGGCGATGCCGCTGGGGCACGGGTTCCTCACCGGCACCCTCACCCCCGGGCAGGGCTTCGAGCCGGACGACCTGCGCGCCCGGCACCCGCGGTTCACCGCGGAGATGATGGCGGCGAACCAGCCGGTGGTCGCCGGGCTGCGGCGGGTCGCCGAGCGGCACGGCGTGACGCCGGCGCAGGCGGCGCTGGCGTGGGTGCTGGCGCAGGGCGCCCACGTGGTGCCGGTGCCGGGGGCGAAGCGGGCGCGGTGGGCGGTGGAGAACGCGGCGGCGGCGGGGCTGCGGCTGACGCCGGCGGACCTGGCGGAGATCGCGGCGCTGCCGCCGGCGCAGGGGTCGTGGGAGTAGCCGTGGGGGGTGGGCGTACCGGCTGGAACGCCCCATGCGCGCGCGGGGTACACACGGTTGTGATGTGCTGGGAACGTCCGGCCGCCGCCCCCTTGAGGAGGACCGTCCCGTGAGAGCCCGCGCCGCCGTCGCCATCCGGCTGGCAGCCGCCGCCGCACTCGTGCTCGCCGCCGGCTGCTCGTCGGGGGACGACGACCCCGGGGAGCCGGCGGAGTCCGCGTCCTCGTCCGCCACCGCGCCCGCCGGCGGCTCCGCCGGCGAGGGTTCGCCGCCGCCGGACAAGGGCACCGCGGAGGTCGCCGGCACCGTCGCCGAGGGGCTCGGGACCCCGTGGGGCCTGGTCGAGCTGCCCGGCGGCGACCTGCTGGTCGGCTCCCGCGACACCGGCGTCGTCCACCACGTCGCCGCGGACGGCGGGAAGGTCACCGAGGCCGGCGAGGTGCCCGGCGTCCAGCGCGAACCGGGCAACGAGGGCGGCCTGCTGGGGCTCGCGCTGGGCGCGGACGAGATGGTCTACGCGTACGTCACCTCCGCCAGCGACAACCGCATCGTGCGCATGACGTACGACGCGGACGGCCCCGAGGGCAACCGGCTGGGCGCCCCGGACACCGTCTTCCGCGGCATCCCCAAGGGCGGCCGGCACAACGGCGGCCGGATCGCGTTCGGCCCGGACAAGATGCTGTACGTCGGCACCGGCGAGGCGGGCGATCCGGCGCTGGCGCAGGACGAGGAGTCGCTGGGCGGCAAGATCCTGCGGATGACACCGGACGGCGAGCCGGCGCGCGGCAACCCGGACCCGGGCTCTGTGGTGTACTCGTACGGCCACCGCAACGTGCAGGGGCTGGCCTGGGACGACGAGAAGCGGCTGTGGGCGGCGGAGTTCGGCGACCAGGAGTGGGACGAGCTGAACCTGATCGAGCCGGGCAGGAACTACGGCTGGCCGGAGGCCGAGGGCCGGGAGAACCGGGAGGGCATTGTCGACCCCGTGGTGCAGTGGGCCACCCCGGACGCCTCGCCGAGCGGCATCGCGTACGCGGACGGGTCGGTCTGGATGGCGTCGCTGCGCGGCGAGCGGCTGTGGCGGATCCCGCTGGACGGCACGGAGGCGGCGGCGGACCCGCAGGCGTTCTTCGACGGCGAGTACGGGCGGCTGCGCACGGTGCAGCGGGCGTCGGACGGCGACCTGCTGCTGGTCACCAACGAGACCGACCTGCGCGGCACCCCGGAGGAGGGCGACGACCGCATCCTGCGGCTGGAGGTCAGCTGAACGCGCGCCCTCCCGCGGCGCGCGCGGGCCCGGGCGCGCGCCCGCGCTCAGCCGCCCTCGAACAACCGCAGCCGGTGCGCCACCGCCGCCGCCTCACCCCGCGCCGCCACCCCCAGCTTCGCCAGGATGTGGGACACGTGCACGCTCGCCGTCTTCGGTGAGATGAACAGCTCCTCGGCGATCTGCCGGTTGCTCCGGCCCGCCGCCACCAGCCGCAGCACGTCCGACTCGCGGACCGTCAGACCCAGCGCCTCCGCCGGGTCCGCCGGCTCCGCCGGAGCGGCGTCCGGGGTGAGCGCGATCCGGGCGCGGGCAGCCAGGGACTCGGCGTCGCGGGCGACGCCCGCGGCGGCGAGGGCGGGCGCCGTG